>PEYL01000084.1 GCA_002774415.1 Candidatus Portnoybacteria bacterium CG08_land_8_20_14_0_20_40_83
TTCCTAAAAATTTCATTTCGCCAAATAAATAAATTGATAAATTATGCCCAGCGCAAACAACAAAACAAATCCCCAAACAAATATTTTATTTAATTTTAAGTTGTATTCCGGCTGACGGTCACCCATTCTTTTTGCTTTAATATAAATTAAAACAGTCATAATTCCTTCAAAACCGCCGGCAACTGCCCCGATCAGCCCGATGACTACAATAAAATCATTAAAGCCAGCCAAAAATATAATTAATGGTACAAAGCAGGCCAAAACCCAGGCCAAAAATTTGTTTAGCTTATAATCAAGCTGGAACATCTTGCGCAAATTCAGCCCGAGCATCAAAAAAGAAGTGATGACTGCCAGAAATCCAAAAATTGCGCCTGCAATAACGATGTTTTGTCCTAAATAAGGGATGAGACCGGAAATCGCATTCTCTGATGTTCCCTCCCCCGTTATTCCGACAACAACCAGGGCAAAAAGCAAATAAATAACAGCGGGGATGAACGTTCCTAAAATTATAACTCTTTTGATTTTTCGCTCCTGCCCTTTCAAAATCTGGCGAAGTTCGGGCACAGCTGCGCCGCCGGTCAAGGAAAAGAAAATCACGCCGTAAGGAAGAAAAAACTTCATCAGACTGAAACCTTTAAAGTTTTCAAAATTGACCAGGGGCGCTCCTCTGGAAACAAAAAAAATGGCCAAAGCAACAAGCAGAATGGCCATAAAAAATTCAGAGAGAGAAACCATTTTTAGGCCAAAAAAAATGGCCAAAGCGCCGAAAGCAAAAAATATCAGCGACCAAGAAAAGTCACTTCCGCCAAAGAATCTATTAAAAATGATGTTCAAAAAATATCCGCCCGCAATGATGTAGGCCAAAAGTGCCCCATAAAACTGAAAAATAACAATGCCGGTTGTCAAGGTCTTGCCTTTTGCGCCAAAATATCTTTCACCGTAGCCAACCAAACGGCAATCCTGACCAGTTCGTAAAATTATCTCGCCGTATAAAAGATGAACGGTCGTCACCACAAGGGTCAAAAAAATCAAATAAAAAAAGCCGACCAAAATTCCGGCTTGAGCGAAAGAATACGGAATACCAAAAATTCCTACACCAATAATCATGCCAATCAGAGTTGACAGCGCATAGAAAAAATTTTTATTCAGCATAAAAAGAAAATTTTTGGCTTTTATTCCGTCAATTTAAAAACCTCATCGCCTTCTTTAACTTTGTCGGCAACTTTAAGACCAATTGAATCTCCTGCCTTGGCGTTCTCTACGTTTTGGTGTTCAACTTGCATTGAATCAACTGGCTGCTCAAAATCAGTGCTTGAGCCTTTAATATGAATATTATCGCCAATTTTTAGTTCATCGGAAAGTTCAATTATACCAACGCCGATATTGGTGTAATAGTGAATAATCTTGCCGATTAATTTTTCTTCTGCCATATTTCTCACCTCCCTTCGCAACCGAGCACATAATAATTTTGATTTGGTGTGCTGCGGCGAGCGCCCGCCGAATCCGCCCCAGGCGGAGAAGGCGGGCAAATTATTTACTCTTTTATTTTCTCTATCTTCGGCTTTTTTTTAATTTTGATTATTTTTTCTTTCTCAACTAATTCAAGCACTTTTTCAATTAAAGTTTTTGGGTCAGAATCATAAACGATTTTCCCAGGCCCACGTTTTGCGCGCTGGACAATATCGTCTATAAAATCGGACATCCCGCCTGTTTCAGTTAAAATACCAATTGGCTTCTGGTCCTCAAAGGCAATCGTGAATTCATTTAATGTCCCCATCCGGCCGCAAATGATTATAACAGCATCGGATGCCCGAGTTAATAAAAGATTTCTGCCCGCGTATTCAAAACCTGTATATACTATTATATCAAAATAATCGGCCGGTAAATGATAGGTTTTAATATGGGCTTCTTCGGAAGCAGCCGGTGAAAAGCCGATTGAAATACCGCCTTCTTCTTTGGCGCCAATGGCCGCCCAATAGGGAATTCCGGTTGTGGCACCGGTTATTAAAGCCCCGTTTTGGCGCACAATTTCTTTCCCAACTTCTTTGGCTTTTTCCAAAGCATCCGGCGTGCAGCATTCGGTGTCGGCAGCGCCAGAAACACAAATTTTATATTTAAGATAGCTTGATGCCAGCTTCTCCATCTTTTTTTGGTTTAAATTAAATAAAATTGTATTTTAATTCTATACCAGTTTTTCTAAAAAGTCTATAAATTTCTATAATTCAACTACTTGCCCCATTTTCGGCATCTCTGCTTCTGTCCCCATTTCGTCCCTTATTTTTTGAGCCAAAGCCAAAGCCGGTTTTTCTTCACCCTGCACCACAAAAATTTTTTTGACTGGCTTACGGATGGCACCAAGCCAATCAATCAAGCCTTTTTGATCCGCGTGGGCAGAATAGCTGCCGATACTTTTTATTTTTGCCTTAACCGGAATTTTTTGGTCTAAAATTTCTATCTCTTTGGCTCCTTCAAAAATTCTACGTCCCAAAGTTCCCTGCGCCTGATAGGTGACCATCAAAAGTGTATTGCGTGAATCCGACAAATATCGCATTTCGTGATGTAAAATTCGGCCGCCCTGCGACATGCCAGAGCCGGCAATAATAACCTTCGGCGGATGCACATTATTAATTTCCTTTGATTCTTTGATTGTCGGAGTAAATTTCAACCCGGGAAATTTAAAAATATCATCGCCCTTTTTAATTAAATCTTGCACTTCGTCGTTAAAATAGTTTGTAAATTTTTCATAGACTCGGGTTATCTCGCTCGTCAAAGGGCTGTCAATAAAAACCGGCACTGCCGGAATGCGCTTGTTTTCAACCAGTTCATTTAAGTGATAAATGAGCTGTTGGGCGCGTTCCATCGCAAAACTCGGAATCATCAACGTGCCGCCATTGGTAATTGTCTCCTCAATCGTGTCTTCTATAATATCTTTTGCCTGACTGCCTCGCTCATGAAGACGGTCTCCATACGCCGATTCAATCAAAACATAATCCGCCTGGTTAATTTTTTCCAGCGGCCGCAAAATAGAAACCGTACTGCTTCCAAGATCCCCCGAAAAAACAATTGTCTTTTTATTTTTCCCTTCGCTTAATGTTATCTTGACAAATGCCGAACCCAAAATATGTCCGGCTTCATAAAATTCAAATGAAATGTTGTCAGAGATATTAACTTTTTCATGATATTTAACCGGCACAAAAAATTTCATCAGTTCGTCTATTTCGCCTTCATAAAATAAAGGGATTGCATCTGCATGCCTAGCTTTTTCTGCCAAAACTTTTTTGCTATCTTCTAGCATCAAATGAGTAAATTCAATTGTCGGCGGCGTAGCAAAGATTTTTCCGCCAAATCCTGCTTTGACCAGCATCGGCAAACGGCCGATATGGTCTAAATGAGAATGGGTAATTATAACCGAATCAATTTCTTTAGGATTAA
>PEYL01000066.1 GCA_002774415.1 Candidatus Portnoybacteria bacterium CG08_land_8_20_14_0_20_40_83
AACTCTTCAACATTTCTTTTTGCTTCTTCCAATAATTGCTTCGCTTTTTTGCGGGATTCGTGGGATTGACGGGCTAAATCGGCGATTTTTTGCTGAGTGGATTTAGGTGAAAAGCTATGGTATTAACCTTTCATCCCACGTACCGTCTCTGCTATTACATCCAATATGCTTTCCATTGTTTTGCGGCCGCCGCTAAGAAAATCCCACAATTCCTTAGCAATAAGCACTTCCTCGGGAGCAAAATATTTTTTAAATTCTATTAAATAATTAAAAAATCTTTCCTTATTATACTCTGTCGGCTCCTCTGATGTAGGATCAAAAGGGAAACCGATAAAATACCTGATATTTTTATTAGGATTTTGGAGCTTGAGGGCGGCTTTGGCATATAAAATCTTCTGTTTTTCCCCTCGCCCCTCTCCTGAATTTGGCCTCACCGATTTCAATTCTATCGCAATAATTTCATTTTCTTTATCAATATAATTATCGACTGTAAATTCTAAGGAATCGACCGCCCGATCAGATTCTATGTAATCAAAAATTAAGTTATTTTCTCTTGCTAAATTAGGGCTACAAATGACCGATTTTAAATCACGAATTATGCTTTCTATATTAGAAGCTTGTGCCGTCTTCACGCTTAATTTATATGCTCCAGTAAAGTTACGCTTATAACCGCCTGATAATATATGAGAAATATTTTCAAACCCAGTTCCAAGAGACGTATTTAATCCGTGAAGCCAACTCGCTATAGCGACTAAGTAAGGTATTTCGACTTTTAGCGGAGCAATTTTTTCTTTGAAACATTCCAAAAACGCGGCATGAAATGGAGCATTACGAATTTGCGCGCCCAATTCAGGAAAATTATCAATCCTTCTTAATAATATATCTTTTACAACCTCGCTAATTCTATTTTGCTGATCTTGAATCAATGCCATAAATTTATTTATTTTTTAAATGAAAAATTATTTCCGAATAGGGCGACTTATCCCGTTCGGTTCTGTTTAAAACCGGCCGCTTGAATTGATTTACGATTTTCATGCCCGATCGCTCCGCGATTTCTGGGTAAAGATTGTATTTATCGTTTGCCACCAAAAATACATCAAAATTGTTTACCAAATATTTTCGGCAATTTAACAAAACTTTTGAAATGCCATCAATATACGAATCCCGTGCTTCCGCTCCTTGCCCCTTATAAAGAGGGCCAATCTCTAAATCGTCGCGCCGCTTAAAACCAAAAAGGTCATACGCGTAGGCGTGTTGTTCGTGATAATCAATCTGACCGACATACGGCGGCGAAGTAAAAATTCCTTTGATTTTTTTCTTTTTTAATATCTCAGCAAATTTTTTATTTCTTTTTTCGGTTTCTTTAAAAATATCAACTGTTCTGGAGTCAGCCGGAATGACGGCATAATGGGAATCTGTTTTCAATTTCGCAAATGCCTTAAGGCGATAAACCGTATCCATTGCGTAGCGATCAAACCATTCTTTTATTGAGAAAATCGGCTTGCAAATTTTCTTATGCTTCCAGCAATAATAAGTCGCCACTTGCGGTTCCTTAAGCGTTGCCAAATCCGAATGCGTCGTGGCACGGCATGATCTAATCGTCCGGCTTAAAATCACTGCCAAAATCATTTTAATCTTTACATCTTTAATCCGCTTAATTTGCTCAAATGCAAAATCAATTTCATTGCGAACATTTTTTATATACCACTTATCTAAGAAATTTTTGGCAAAAAAATGATTTAATTCAATGCCATATTTTTTAATAAGATTATTATAAATCACCAAAAATTCTTTTTCTTTTTCTAATGCGTACTTCCCCTCATTTATTTGTCTTCTTTTGATTTTATATTTGAATTTTGGACTAGGAAAATATCTATTGTTAAAATCGGCCATCCTTGCCATTAAGTCATGTTCAAAAGTAGCGATTTTACTATCTGACTCATAATTAACAATCACTTGGGTTATTTTTTTAACTTCATTCTCAAGCAAGGCCAGGTTGTAAGAAAACAATTTTGTTTCCGTAATCATCCAGTTAAAATGAGACACATCAATGCCGATCACGTGCATACCCATTTCATTTGCTTGCACAAGCGTCGTGCCCGAGCCACAAAAAGGATCAAGGATAATGTCGCCGGGCTTAAAATAAACTTCGTTTTTGAAATTATCCTTATGGCCGTCAATAAAATATTCAACAAGCTGCGGAATAAACTTGCCTTTGTACGGATGTAAACGATGAACATGTTTTGTCGTGTCTTTTTCCCGTAAATGATCAAATGATAATGCCCAATTAAGATCATCACCAAGCCGTTTTTTCCAATTTACTTCTCGTCTGCCGCGGTATGAATCGTAATATCTTTTTAAATCAGTTATGTCAACAAATATAGAATTGCCGCCGTTATGTTTCTTAACCTTACCGTATTGAACTAAATACGAAATATTGGACTCGCTAATATCTCGCTTTAGAAAATCGCTCGCCCATTGGCTGGCTTCTTTTATTGTTAATAAATTATTCATTTATTGCGCACGTTATTTTTTAAATTTTTATAAAAATTTATCACATTTTTTTATTCATATTGCTTAAATTGGATATGACTTTCCCCTCAAAAATTGTCTCCTCAAAAATGGGGATGTTTTTATAAACGGGATTTTCAGGCTTAAGATACGCCCGGCCGTCATCTTCCGCGACAAATCTCTTTACCGTTGTTCCGTCGTCGCTTCGCGCTACGACAATGTCGCCTGAGCGGAATTCCTTCGTTTTTTGAACCAGCAGCATATCGCCGTCATTTATGCCAGCATTCAGCATTGAATCACCATATACCCTTATAACGAAAACATCATCTTTAAATTTTTTAATCCTCTCGTTATGCAAACTGCCTCCGGGCAATGGAGACCATTCGGTAGACTCTGTCAACGATTCAATGAATGGCCCGGCGGTTGACATCCCTGCCACAAGGACCAGTCTTTTTTTTCTCAGAACTTTCAGGCCAAGCGGCAATATCCTGATACCCCGGGCAGTATTTTTTGAACCATCGCCTTTTTCACGCTTTATGAGTCCTTTTTTTTCAAGCGAATCAAAAAAGTTTATGACTGACTGATTTGATGACACATCCAAAATAATCTTAAGTTCTGCCACTGTCGGAGGAAATCCAGATGTTTCAATATTGTTATAGATGGCTCCTAAAACTTTTTTCTGTTTTTCAGTTATGATCATTTCCATATTTTCATTATATATGACCAAAAGTTCACGTCAACAGACTTAAAAACAGCTTATTTAAGCCATTTTCTGCAAGGTTATCCACAGATATTTTGCAAAGACTAAAATACCAAATATATTAAATAGGTTCTTCTTAAATGCTTCAGACACTGATTGAAGCATTTAAACTATTGCCAAACCGCTTT
>PEYL01000086.1 GCA_002774415.1 Candidatus Portnoybacteria bacterium CG08_land_8_20_14_0_20_40_83
CCGCAAAATATTTTAGCCGTCACTTTTACAAATAAAGCAGCCAACGAAATGAAAGAGAGAGTGCAAAAATTATTGGCGCGCAACCGCTTTGCCAAGCCGGGCACGCCCGCTCATTTGCCGACTCTGGGCACTTTTCATTCTGTCTGCGCGCGCCTTTTAAGAAGCGAAGCTTCTTTCATCGGCTTTAAGAAAGATTTTGTCATTTTTGACGACAAAGATAGCCTCGCTTTGATAAAAAAAGTAATGAACGAGCTTGAAATTTCTGACGACCAATTCAACCCTCAAAGCATCCAAAATACGATATCAAGCGCAAAAAATGAACTGATCGGCCCTGAATTTTTTAGCCAGAACGCCCAAGGATATTTTCAGGAAGTTGTGGCAAAGGTCTTTGGGGCATACCAGACAAAATTAAAAAAAGCCAATGCCATGGATTTTGATGACCTGCTATCAAAGACTGTCGAACTTTTTTCGAGCCATCGGGAAATTTTGGAAAATTATCAGAATAAATTTAAATATATTTTAGTTGACGAATACCAGGATACAAACCACAGCCAGTATGTGCTCATAAATCTTTTAGCGCAAAAATACCGCAATATCTGCGCGGTGGGGGATTTTGACCAGTCAATCTACTCTTTCCGCGGCGCGGATTTTCGCAATATCTTAAATTTTGAAAAAGACTACCCGCAAGCACGCCTTGTCTTTTTGGAAGAGAACTACCGTTCAACCAAAAATATTTTAGAAGCAGCCCATTCAATTATCATAAAAAACGCCAACCGAAAAGAAAAAAATCTTTTCACCCAAAATGCAGCCGGTAATCCCGTCGTGCTTTTTTCTGCCAAAGACGAACAAGATGAAGGAACTTTTGTCATTGAGCAAATAAACCGGCTCAAAAAACAGGAGGGCTTAAGTTTCAAGGATTTTACGGTCCTTTATCGCACCAATGCCCAATCCAGAGCCATTGAAGAAAGCTTTTTGCGGTATGGCTTTCCTTATAAAGTCATTGGCACTTTTAAATTTTATGAACGCAAAGAAATCAAGGATTTGCTTTCCTATTTAAGATTCCTCCAAAATCCGCTGGATTTGCTAAGCCTTGAAAGAATTATTAATCTGCCGCCCAGAGGCTTGGGAAAATTTTCGGCTGAGGAATATTTAAAAATCGAGAAAATCTCGCTTTCCCAATTCACTCCCAAAAAATTAAAAGCTTTGGAAAATTTTCAAAATTTAATCTCCGATTTGCGCCAGACGGCAAAAATTTTGCCGCTTTCACAAACCTTAAAACAAATCATTGAAAAAACGGCACTCCGCGATTATTTAAGAAACGGGACAGAAGAAGGCGAAAGCCGCTGGGAAAACGTCAATGAACTTTTTACGGTGACAAAAAAATATGATCCCTTTACGCCGGGCGAAGGCTTGACCGCTTTTTTGGAAGAAGCGGCGCTTTTGTCTAACCACGATGAAGTGGAAACCGAAAAAGACGTGGCAAATTTAATGACCCTGCACTGCGCCAAAGGGCTTGAATTCCCGGTTGTCTTTATAATCGGCTGCGAGGAAGGGCTTTTCCCTCATTCCCGTTCCATGCTGGATGCCTGGCAAATGGAAGAGGAGCGAAGGCTTTGCTATGTCGGCGTCACCCGCGCCAAGCAGCACTTATATCTGACTTGGGCGCAACAGAGGAATTTATACGGCTCAATTCAGGTCAATCCGCCTTCAAGATTTTTGTTTGATATACCAAAAAACCTGATAGACTTGCAGGGAGAAGAAGGAGGATTGAACGAATATGATTTCTAAATTTAAAATGCAAAATGCAAAAATCAAAATGACAGTTCAAAATTCAAAATTTTACATTTTACATTGTCATTTTGCATTTTGATATTTAAATTTTACATTTACACAAACTATGGATCTCCTTTCTCCAAAAACAATCAAAGAATTATTAGCAAAATACGGTGCCGCGCCATTAAAAAGAATGGGGCAGAATTTTTTGATTAATAAAGGAGTGCTGGAAAAAATTATTGAGGCAGCGGGCTTACAAAGACCTGTTGAAGTCAGACTTCAACAGAAATCTCTGAAGTCTGACTTCAACAGGGAAGGCGTGGTTCTTGAGATCGGGCCGGGCCTGGGCTCGCTAACGCAAGAATTGGCCAAACGAGCCAAAAAAGTCATCGCCATAGAAAAAGACCGAAAATTCGCAAAAATTCTGAAAGAAACAATGAAGGAATATAAAAATGTGGAGATAATTGAAGGAGATGTATTAAAAATTGACATATCTAATTATATTCCCCCCTTTAAAAAAGGGGGGGTAGGGGGGATTTTACAAAAGAAAGATAAATCCACCCCAGCCCTCCTTTACAAAAGGAGGGAGTTAAAATACAAACTCGTTGCCAATCTCCCATACTATATTACCTCTCCTGTCATCAGAAAATTTCTGGAAGAAAAAAATCAGCCCAAAGAAATGATTTTAATGGTTCAAAAAGAAGTAGCCCAAAGAATCTGTGCCTCGCCCGTCCGAAGCTCCGCCGAGCGGAGCGAAGGAGGGCAAACCGCCCGCATGTCGCTTTTGTCAGTTTCAGTGCAATTTTATGCGGACCCTAAAATAATCAGCTATGTCAAAAAGGGCTCTTTTTGGCCGCAACCAAAAGTTGATTCGGCCATATTGCGGATAATACCTAAAGCGACACCGATACCCGGATTACACCCGGATGACACGGATAATAACGCCCCCCAACCCCCTCTTAAACTAAGAGGGGGAGCGAGAGAGTTATTGCCTGAGCGAGCGACGCCAAGCGGCGCGAGTCGAAGGCTATTCTTTGCTATCGTCCGCGCCGGATTTTCTGCTCCGAGAAAACAGTTGGCCGGCAATCTGGCAAAAGGCCTAAAAATAGAACGCTATATAATAGAAGAAGCGTTAAAGAATGCCGAAATCAGCCCGGCTCAGCGCGCAGAAACACTGCGCGTGGAGGACTGGATAAAGATAGTCAAATATCTAATTTCCAACAAAATTTTAAATGCCTAATGGTTAAAAAGTCCCGCTTTGCGGGACTGGACTGTCTGGCTACGCCAGATCTCGCGTAGCGAGAGAAATTGGTTATTGGAAATTGGAAATTTTAAATGGGTGTGGATAACTGACTGAAAATCGGTTATTTTTTTGTGGATAAATATAGTATAATAAGTATGCGAATAGCGTTCGCCCGGCCTTTGGCCTTGCGAAATGCTTGCCCCGTATAAAATCTTTGATTTTTGTTTGGGGCGAATGCGCACATACGAATTTATAAAAATGCCTTCAACCAAATCCAAAAAATTTAGCATTTTCGTGGCGATTTTGATATTATTCGCCGGCGTTTTGATTGGCGGTTTTTTGTTTATCAAAACCAGGGCCGGCTCGGCCAATATCAGCGACCAGTTTAACTATCTGCTCGGCAAAGAAAAAAATGTCGCGGCAGAAGATAAAAATATTGATTCCGATAACGACGGCCTGCCCGATTGGCAAGAAACAATTTATAAAACCGACCCGCGCAAACCAGACACTGACGGCGACGGATATTTAGACGGAGAAGAAGTGGCAACAGGATACGACCCTCTTAAAAAAGCGCCCAATGACATAGTGGTTAGTGCCAATTCTCAAAAACCGCGGCCTCTTCCCCAAAACCTGACCAAGGCATTAAGTTTTAAGCTAAGCCAATCAATTGTTAATGGCAAAATAAAATCTTTTAATAAAACCACCGGCCAGCCTTTAACGCAAGAAGAATTAGAACAAGAGGCCGGGCTTTCGCAAGCAATGGAAGAAGCGATTGGGCAACAAATAGACGAATTTATAATCCCGGATATTTCTGACACCCAAATAAAAATTTCCAGCCAAACCGGCCGGGCAGAGGCGCTTTCTTATTTAAACGAAATGGGCAGCGCCATTGGCAGAATCCCTAACAAAGACGAGCCGGAAATGCAGCTTTTTATAGACGCAATGGAGAGCGGCAATTTTTCAAAGCTGGAAGAAATCAGAAAAATTTATGAGCAGAGCTATAAAAACTTAAAAGAAGTGGCGGTGCCCTCTGACCTGGTTGATTTTCATAAAGGAATCCTGGGCGTGCTTTGGGTGACTAACAATATTTATGCGGCTATCAAAAACATCAGTCAGGATCCTTTAAAAACCACGATTGCCATTTCCCAATATCGGAAAATAGACGAAAGAACCAACAATTTAATCGCCCAGCTATTGGAGCGGATAAAAAAATACCAATAAATTTTTAGCATGTCTTTTTTCAATAAAAATCTTCGGTCGCGAAAATTTTTAGCCAGCCTGCTGGTTATCGCTTTTTTAATAAGCGCTCTTGTTTTTAATGTTTTGCTGCCTCCAAAACCAGCCAAAGCCTTGAACGCCACCCTGCCAATGCAGATTGTCCAATGGATTATGGAAAAAATTTGGGAGGTCAAAGACTACGCAACGCAAAATCTTCAGAAATACTACGATCAAGTTACTTCGCAAATTGAGCAATGGACCAAATTTGATATCTTGGATCAACGCGCGCTTAAAGAATCCTGGAATCAAACAAGAAAAGAACTGCTGGATGATTTGGTCAATAATATTCTTGATAATATCCAGGATACAGGCGGAGGCGAAACGGCTTTTGTCACTGATTGGGATAATTACCTCGGCGAGCAAACCGATGAATATTTCCAGGATTTTGTTAACAATGATTTATCCCAGGCTGGAATATGCGATACGTTCGGGCAAGAAGTGCGCCAAGAAATCAGCGCCGGCAATGAGCCGCCTTATACGACCCAGGCGCAATGCCCGTCAAATTATGACAGCGCTGCGCTTCTGGCTGGCACCAGCCAGGATTTTTGGGCTGATTGGCTCCAAATGATTAGGCCGGCCGGCAATCCTT
>PEYL01000045.1 GCA_002774415.1 Candidatus Portnoybacteria bacterium CG08_land_8_20_14_0_20_40_83
TGAAGAAAAAAAAGTTTTTTTATTTAGATGTTGCGCTTCTGGGAGCCCTGATAATTCTTCTTGCAATCCATTATCTTCACCTTCTTCCGTCTCAAACAGACAGACTGTTTCTTATTATTTTTGCGGGAATTGCGACTTTGCCCGTTATTTTCGGCGCTCTTAAATCTCTAAAAAACAAAAAAATATCCATTGACCTTCTGGCGAGCATCGCTCTTATTTTTTCTTTATTTGCCCGGGAATGGACATCGGCTGTTTTTATTTCTTTAATGCTGACCTCGGCCAGAATTTTTGCTTATTATACGGAGGCGCGAGCCCGCCGCGCCATTCAAAGTCTGCTTAAATTGAAGCCCAAAACCGCCAAAATTGAACACCGTGGAAAATTTATTAAAATATCGCTTGATCAAGTCAAAAAAGGTGACTTGGTGGCTGTAGAGCTGGGCGAAATAATTCCGGTTGACGGCATAATTGAAAAAGGCGAGGCCTCCATTGACCAATCGTCTTTGACTGGCGAATCAATCCCGATTGCAAAAACAAAAGGCGACAAGGTCTTGAGCTCCGCCATTGTTGTTGACGGCAATCTTGAAATCCGAGCAGAAAAAATAGGGCAGGAGACCACTCTTGAAAAAATCATTGAGCTGGTTGAAAAATCACAAAGCAATAAAGCTGAAATTTCCGGAATTTCCGAGAAATTCACCTCCTGGTACATCATAATCACAATTGTTGGCTCGGCCATATTGTATTTTTTTTCCGGAAATCTCAATCTGGTGCTCTCAGTTCTCTTGGTCACCTGCGCCGATGACATTGCCATTGCTATTCCTCTGACGTTCTTGGCGGCTATCGGTTATGCGGCCAAGCGGGGAATAATTATTAAGGGCGGCAAATACATTGAAGGGCTAAGCAAGTTAAAAATTGTGGTTGTTGATAAAACAGGCACCTTAACCCGCGGCAAATTAAAAGTTGAAGAGTTTTTTACTTTTGGCGGAACGAGACCCGGAGATGCCCTGTTATATGCGGGAGCGATTTCACTTTTTTCAAATCACCCTTCTGCCAAAGCAATTTTAAATTATGTCAAAGAAAACCATATCGTTCCTTCGGAGCCGGAAAATTTTGAAGAATTTTCCGGAAAAGGCGCGTCTGCCGTATGGAATGATAAAAAAATTGTTTCGGGAAAATTATCGTTTTTCAACGAGCAAAAAATCCAAATAACGCAGGAGGAATTAAAAGAAATAAGCAAAGCCAAAGAAAAAGGCCTTAACGTAACTTTAATTGCCTACAACGGCAAAATGATATGTTTTTGCGCTCTGGCGGACGAGCTGCGGCCCCAGACGAAAGAGGCAATTTTGGAGCTGAAAAATTCCGGCATTGAAAAAATCATCATGCTGACCGGCGACAATGAAAAAATCGCTAAACGAATCGCCCAGAGCGCCGGCATCAGCGAATTTCACGCCAATCTTCTGCCGGAAGATAAAATAAATTATTTGAAAAAATATTTAAATAAAAAATATAAAGTGGCGATGATAGGGGACGGAGTGAACGACGCGGCGGCCCTGGCACTGGCTGATATTGGCATAGCCATGGGCGCAATTGGCTCCGACATCGCGATAGAAACAGCCGATATCGCTTTAATGAAAGACGATCTCTTAAGGGTGCCTGAGATCATAAAGCTTTCAAAATATTCTTTGTCGGTCGCCCGCCAGAACTTCTGGCTTTGGGGAATCTTAAATACCATCGGGCTGGCCTTGGTTTTTGGCGGTTTTTTCACTCCCGCCTCTGCCGCCGCTTATAATTTTATTACCGACTTTATTCCTCCTTTAAACGCCCTGAAGCTTTTCCGTCTGCATCTGAAACGGAAAGTGAAATTATAAATCTCCCGGTCTCCAGCCTCCAAGGTTTACAAATGAAAATTTTGTTATAATAAAATTGGATTAGAAATTTCACATTATGAAAAAGCAAATTTATATAGTATTGTCGGTCATTCTTTTTATTCTTTTAAGCTTTCTAATCCATGCGACTCTTGAAATCGGAATGATATCTTTCTTAACAAAAGATTTCCAAAAATATGGCCTGGGTTTAAGTTGGGCAGACTGGTTTGCGGTTCATTATGTGGGCACGATTATTTTGTTGGTCTTGGCAATAATTGCCGGATATTTTATTGGTCAACGATGGTGGAATTATATTTACATCCAAAAAAAATACCGGTCCAAATGGACAAAATGGTCCGGCCGCAATCGCGGATTCACCCTCGTTGAGCTTCTCGTCGTCATCGCAATTATAGGCATTATTGCGACAGTTGTTCTTGTGGCTCTGGGCTCGGCCAAAGACAAAGCACGGGATGTGAAAAGAAAAGCAACGCTTGCCCAAGTCGGTCAATTTCTTTCTGGCTCCTCCTGCTATATGCCAAACGCCGGAGTAGGCGATTATGACATTGCCGATCTGTTCCCCGAAATTAAAATCAAATATCCGCAGGTTTCCAATTTCATATCATCAGCGCCGCAGGATCCAAAAACCGGCACAGATACAAAAACAAATTACCGCTATATCGTCAATGATTCGGGCAGATGCGCAATATATGCAAACTTGGAAATGGAAAGCGAACAGGTGACGCTGACCGCAATTTCCGCGCCGACCCCCGGCGGCGGACAGGGCATTTTTCAGACTCCAAGCGCCGGCTGGAACGGCAGTACTAAATATTACCAGGTGTCTTCTAATTAACTCTTTTGACAAAAAGTCAATTTATTGCTAAAATCATCAAATAATTGTCGAGGGCGTGTAGCTCAGTTGGTTAGAGCGCGTCACTGATAATGACGAGGTCCCAAGTTCGACTCTTGGCACGCCCACCAGAATTTAGTTCTTAAAATAAAACAAGGAGGTGCAATATGAGCAAAATGAGAATTTTACTTATAGAAGAGGCGCAATGGGCTAGTGATAAGGAATTAAGAGATTCGTTAAAAAATAGCCCGCAAATCGACATTATATCAGGCGGATTTGAAAAAGCGGCTGAACTTATCGGTTCATGGAATGTTGATTGTGTAGTTATTGATGCATGCCGGGGGCTAAACAGGCAGGTAAGCACAGAGTCCGAAGCGCGCGAAATCAGAAAAATGTTCAAAGGTAATCTAATTGCCATCTCAGACATTCCTTACAACCGAATTCCACTTAAGCGCGCCTGTTGCCAATACGATTGTTCTAAAGGCCGTCTTGCCGAGCTTTTAATTCGCCTCTCTCAACAATTTCCTAAAGACCAAGCCAAAAAGAACCTACCGGCCGTCGCCTGAACAAAATCAATACAAAAAGGGGTTAGATGCCTAACCCCTTTTATTTTTTTATACGCGTGATGTGAAATTCAGCTCTATTTTATTCCCTGAGCAAGTCCCGCTTAGCGGGACGCCGAAGGGTCTAAATAATCCTTCGACTTCGGCCTGACGGCCTCCGCTCAGGCAATAAGCGCCTTATTTAAGCCAAGGAATTTCACATCACGCGTTTTTTTATATTTTTATTTCACTACACTTGCCACTGCTTTGGCCACGCGCCTATCCAAAACAGAAGGAATAATATTATTTGCGCTGGGACTGTTTACGAGCGACGCAAGTTTTTTTGCGGCTGCCAATTTTATTTCTGGCGTTATTTTTTTGACATTGTGGTCAAGCGCGCCTCGAAAGATTCCAGGGAAGCCAAGCACGTTGTTAATTTGATTTGGGAAATCCGAACGGCCGGTGGCAATAATATAAGCCCCGGCTTTTTTGGCAGTATCGGGCAGAATTTCGGGAACCGGATTTGCCAGAGCAAAAACAATCGGCTTTTTAGCCATTAATTTTATGTGGCTCGCGGTTATCGAACCCGGCTTTGAAACTCCAATAATCGCGTCGGCAACATTTGCTGCGGCTAAAACATTCCCACAAATGTTATCTTTATTTGTAATTTCTGCCAATAATTTTTTATAAGGATTAAGATCTTTCCTATGCCTGTCAATTATCCCTTTGCTGTCAATCACAATCACATCGCCCGCGCCGACTTTGTGCAAAAGCTTGGCAATCGCGTTTCCGGCCGCGCCCGCGCCGACTATAACTATTTTACTTTTTTTGATGTCTTTTTTTGCGACCTTAAAAGCGTTTATCAGCCCCGCCATAACAACTATTGCCGTGCCGTGCTGATCGTCATGCATCAAAGGGATATCTAAAATTTTCTCCAGCCGTTCTTCAATTTCAAAACATCGCGGCGCGGAAATGTCTTCAAGATTTATTCCGCCAAAAACAGGCGCGATATTTTTGATAGTTTCAACAATTTCATCGGTATCCTGCGTGTCTAAAACAATAGGAAAAGCGTCAATTCCGGCAAATTCTTTAAAAAGTACGCATTTACCTTCCATAACAGGAATTGCGCCTTCGGGCCCGATATTGCCCAGCCCCAAAACCGCCGATCCGTCAGAAACCACCGCAACGCTATTTGATTTTATCGTCATTTTTCTTATTTCGCTTTTGTGCGCTGCCAAATAGCTGGCAGCCGCGCCCACTCCTGGCGTGTATAAAATGCTAAGGTCATCCAGCGTTTTAATCGGCTTTTTAGAAACCACAGAAATTTTTCCGTGCAATTTTTTATGAATATCAATTCCTAACTTTGCGTAATTTTTTGGCATTTCAAAAAATTCCCCTCTTTAAAAAAGAGGGGATAGGGGAGATTTTTAAATCCACCCCAACCCCTCCTTTACAAAAGGAGGGAAAAATAATTTTTAAAACATTCCTTAACTATAACTATACCGCCTTAAAATAAATCACGCAACAGTGAAATTTGAAAAAATCGTAAAAATGTGTTAAATTATTTCCGTCAGGGCTGTTAGCTTAGCTTACCCCGCCAAATTTTATACGGGCCCGTAGTTCAGTTGGTAGAACGCCTCATTTGCAATGAGGAGGTCAGCGGTTCGAATCCG
>PEYL01000077.1 GCA_002774415.1 Candidatus Portnoybacteria bacterium CG08_land_8_20_14_0_20_40_83
TTTTGCAAAAGATTTTGCAAAAGCAAAATCATAATATTTTTGCAAAATTGCGGCAGGTACGCAGTACCTCGGCCGTTAGGCCGAGGGGATCTATTTTTTCGTTTTTTATTTTTAATTTATTTTATATATCCAGCCGGCGCTAGTTTTTCAAAGTCAGCGCATCTTGTCCGTCCTGTTGCCTGCGCCTCAGCTTCTGATTTAAACCAAACCTGATTCTCCGGCTTTATGTTTTTGGCCGCCGAACACCAAGGCCAGTGATATATTTTGCTGTTTTTTGAAGCAACGATTAAACCTTTTCCCGAATCGACAGCGTTTGTCGCGCTTTCCAGCACAGAAGCGCTCGCCGCGTCCCCTGCTTGTCCGCTTGCCACTTGTTCACTAATTCCTGTCTGCGGTCCTTCAATAATCAGCGGATTTTTTGGCACTCCCGGTGCAGTCAAATATCCGATTCCAAAACTTATCAACGCCACAAAAACAAATCCCAAAACCAACGCAATATCGCCCTGGTTTTTCTTCGCCCAATCCCCTGCTCTCCCATACCATGAAAGCTTGACTGGATTTTGATTTTCTGAAGTTGACATAGTAATTTTTATTTGTTATACTGTATTCGTGGTAAATTTTGATTTTTGAATTTTGAATTAAATTTATGGCCCATACAAAGGCGGCCGGAACTTCAAGATTAGGTCGCGATTCACAACCAAAATATTTAGGAGTAAAATTATTTGCCGGCGAGCGCGCCAAACCCGGCAGTATTTTAGTCCGCCAACGAGGCACTAAATTCAAACCTGGCAAAAATGTCAAGCGCGGCTCAGACGACACCCTTTATTCTATAGCAGAAGGCATAGTCCAGTTTGCCACAAAAAATATCAAAAAATTTGACGGCAACAAACGCGAAGCAAAGATTGTTAATGTGATACCGGGCAAATAGTTCTTTTAAAAGAAAGGAGTGGGCTGATATGGAAAAACTCTGCAAAGATATGGCAAAAAAGATTTTAAAGCAGTACTTGTACGAACCGCCGTCTATTACTGAACGCCAAAAAAGGCAACTTAACGAAGGTGGCGAAATCAAAAAAAGCATTAAGGCAAACGGCTATCAAGTGGAGCTCCGAATTACTTTTCAGGGATTGCAGGTAAAAGTATTTAAGGGCGCTGCGCTTTGCGCTGAATCTGCCAGTCAACGGCCATATGGTTAAATCCTGACACAATAAGTCTCTTCTCCCCTCTTTACAAAAGAGGAGCGTTTTTTATTTATTGATTGCCGCCTCCACAAATTCTCTAAACAACGGATGCGGCTCAAGGGGACGGGATTTAAATTCAGGATGGAATTGCGTTCCGAGAAAAAATGGGTGTTCGGTTTTTGGCAGTTCCGCAATTTCCATCAGCCGGCCGTCCGGCGATTTACCCGAAAACACCAGGCCACTTTTTTCCAGAGTTTCTATATATTCGGGATTCACTTCCCAGCGATGGCGGTGGCGTTCCGAAATCAAATGTTTTTTATAGGCGCTAAATGCTTGGGTACGCATGGTAATTGCCGCCGGATACGCCCCCAACCGCATTGTCGCGCCGTAGTTTTTATCTTCCAGAATTTTCTTCTGTTCGGGCATAATATCAATCACCGGATACTTTGTCTCTTTGTCTATTTCCGTTGTATGCGCGGCTTTCAATCCGCAGACATGACGGGCAAATTCTATAACTGCGAGCTGCATGCCATAACACAATCCCAGATACGGGATTTTATTTTTTCTGCAAAACTCAATCACTTTTATTTTTCCCTCAGTGCCCCGCGAGCCAAAGCCGCCGGGGACTATAATGCCGTCGTACTCTTTAAGAATTTTTACGGCTTTGGCATCTTTCTCAAATGATTCCGCGTTAATCCAATCAATCTCCGGTTTGCGTTTATGGAAAAATGCCGCGTGCTTTATTGCCTCAATAACGGAAATATATGCATCCGATAAAATGAAATCGCCCGTCCCAAAATATTTTCCGACAATCCCGATTTTTATGGGCTTCTTGGCAGTCTTGATTATTTTGACCAAACCAGCCCAATCCTTCATGTTAGACTTTTTTGGCTTTACTTCTAATTTCTGCAAAATCAAATCGCTTAATTTGTCTTTCTCAAAATTTATTGGCACTTCATAAATCGTTTCAATGTCCGGCGCAGAAATTACATTTTCCTCGTGCATGTTGCAATTGACGGCGATTTTTTCCTTGCGTTTTTTGTCAAGCGGCACAGACGAACGCGCTAAAATAAAATCGGGCTGTATGCCGGCAGAATTTAATGTACGCACGGCATACTGGGTTGGTTTTGTTTTCATTTCGCCGATTTTACTCGGGATAGGCAAATAACTCACCAAAACAAAAAGTACATCCTTTGGTTTTTTTAATTTAAGCATTCTGGCTGCTTCTAAAAATAAAACATTCTGGTATTCGCCGACAGTTCCGCCGATTTCAATTGTGATAAAATCCGCTTTGGCTTTTTTCAGCGCTTTTTCTATTCTTTCAATAACCTCCAACGGAATATGAGGCACCACCTCCACGCATTTTCCTTCATAACCCATATTTCTTTCACGATGGATAACCGCCTCATAAATGCTGCCCGTGGTCATATAATTTATAGCCGGCAAATCCAAACCTAAAAATCTTTCGTAATTGCCCATGTCTTGGTCGCATTCTGTTCCTTCATCCAAAACAAAAACCTCACCGTGTTCAGTGGGATTCATGGTGCCGGCGTCAACGTTGACATACGGATCAATTTTTATGGCAGTGACCGAAAATCCGCGCGCTTGAATAATTTTCCCGATAGAAGCAGTAGCGACTCCTTTTCCGACGCCAGACATCACTCCTCCGGCTACAAAAATATATTTTGCCACAACAGTAATTCAAAGTGCAAAGTTCAATCCGCCAGCTGGCGGACAAAATGACAATTTTAAATTTAAATCATTTTGAATTTTACATTGTAATTTTGCATTTTGATTTTTGATTTTTGAATTTACGCTTTTTCTTTAATCTCTTCTGTCACAATAATTTTAATCTTCGCCTCAAGCCCGTGATCAAGCTCCAGAGTAATTTCATATTCCCCTACTTCTTTAATCGGCTCCTCTAATTTAACTTGATTCTTTTTAATATCAAACCCTTTTTCCTGAATGGCTTTTGTAATTTTCAACGGCGTTATAGAACCGAATAATTTCCCGTCATCGCCAATCTTGGCCTGGATTTCTATTTCCTGGCCGTCCAGCTCTTGCACCGTTTCTTCTGTCTTTTTTAAATCAAGCTCGGCGGCAAGTTCCGCAGTCGCTTTTTCCGTCTCAATTTCTCTTAGCGCTACTTCTGTTGCCGGCTTGGCTAATCCTTGGGGAATCAAAAAGTTCCTGGCATGGCCGTCTGCCACATCTTTCACATCATATTTCTTGCCTAATTTTTCTACATCGCGAAGAAGAATAATTTTCATAATCTATACGAATCTACGAATTCTATGCGAATACGCGAATATGCGAATTCGCATATTTGTAGATTCGCATTAAATTCGCATAATTCGTATATCATAAATACCTAATCTCAAATTTTTCAAACTCTCCTTTTGCCTCTTCCCATTTTACATCAAGATTCTCCACATTAGCAAATTTAGGCCCTTCTTTGCAATATTCAATAAATTTTTTTAATTTTTCTTCTTCTCCTTCAACCACAATTTTAACCGTCCCGTCCGGCTCGTTGGATACCCAGCCTACCAATAAAATTTCTTGCGCTTTATCAAAAATATGGGCCCTGAAGAAAACTCCTTGAACCGCACCAGAAACCTTAATGATAACGCGTTTATTCATTATTTTAACATCTCCAAAGCCTTATCTAGCTGCGGATCGCGGCCAGCATCAACATCTTCCTGTGTTCGCCCGACTTGAATATCCGGTTCCAGCCCCTGCTCCATAATTGAGTGACCTGATGGCGTCAGCCATTTGGCAACCGTCACTTTGAGCGATGTGCCGCCGCGTAAATTTTCTAGTTCCTGAACCGAGCCCTTTCCGAATGATTTTTCTCCGACTAATTTTATTCCGTTATCATCCCTGAGCGCGCCCGCCAAAATTTCAGAGGCGGAAGCCGAGCCTTGATCAATCAAAACAACCGTGGGATAAGTGGCTAATTTTTTATATCCATAGCTTGTATGTTCGTTCTTATTGCCATTGCCAAAATCTTCGCTAACCACTAATTTGCCGCCGTCAACAAACCAGCTGGCAATGTCAACTGCTACTTCCAGATATCCGCCCGGATTGCCGCGCAAATCAAGAACAATTCCCTGCGCGTTTGAATTTAAAATTTCATTAACTTTTTTTGTAAATTCATTGGCTGCGTTTTCTGTAAATTCATACAGCTGAATATAGGCAATTTTTTTGCCGCCGATATCTTTTATTTCGTATTTTAAAATCGGCACATTTATAACATCCCTAGTAATCTTATAGTCTTTTGTGTCTGACCATCCTTCTCTTAGTATTGCCAGGGTCACTTGAGTACCTTTTGACCCTCTAATTAAATTAACCGCCTCATCCACATTTAAATCCGCAGTTGCCTTATCATCAATTTTTAGAATTTGATCGCCGGCCAGTAGCCCGGCTTTTTTTGCCGGCGAGCCTTCAAGAGGCGATATAACTATCAAAATATCTTTGCGCATTCCGATTTCAGCGCCAATACCGTCAAAGCTGCCCTTGATGTCCTCGCTAAATTTTTTGCTTTCCACGGGAGGGAAAAATGCGGTATATGGATCGCCGAGCGACTTAACCATACCGTCAATCGCGCCATAAACCATTTTTTGATAATCCAAGGCTGAACGATTAACAAATTTTTCTTCAATTTGTGTCCAGCTGTCCCAGAAAAGGCTAAAATCAATACTATCTGGCTTGCCTGTTTCTTTATTAAAAACACCACTTACTTTTTCAATTGACGGCCTTGAATTTTTGCCATACCAAAAACCGCCGTAAAAGCTGCCAGCCAGCAAAATAACTATAATTACTGAAGATATAAATTTTCTCCGCATTTTTGAATATCTTAATATCTTAATTTCCTAATATCTAATTTCGATATTACAAGATGGTTACAAAACTCGTTATTGCCTGCCCAGCTTAGCTGGGCCTGAGCCCTTCGACTTCGCTCAGGGTGAACTGGAGTCAAAGGCTAATTTCACTGGTTTCCTGCCAAAATTTTACCCTTCCCTTCGATAAACTCAGGGTAAACTAGCTCAGGGAATAAAATTTATAGTGAGCTTGCAGAGCTAAGCTCAGCTTTGTCGAATCTATTTTGGCACTTTTGTAACCATCTTTACGATATTGGATATTGGATATTTTTAAATCCGTATTTTAAATAATATTTCACCGCACTGGAAATATGTATCCTGGTATATTTATTCATAAAGAGATCCAAGATGCCGCCGGCCTTTTTACTAGTTCTTAAATGGTAATGATACATTTTGGCTTCGGGAAAATAGACAATCTTAAATCCTGCCTGCCAAAATCTTCGGCACCAATCAACGTCCTCAAAATACATAAAAAAACGGTCGTCCATCGGCCCTACTTCGCGAGCGGCATCTGCTCGCACAAGAAGAGAAGAGCCTAGCAGCCAATCAACTTCACGCGGCTGTTTATGATTATAATCGCGCATCAGAAACCTTTCCTCTAATTTCTTTCCCAGATTTGTCTTGCCAAAAATTGTGCGGCGGGCCAGAATTGTTAACGGGCCAAAAAATCTCAAACAAGATTCCTGGACGCTGCCGTCAAGATTCAATAACTGCGGCCCAACTATTGCCACATCTTCGTGAATATCAAGATAATTAATCAATTTTTCAATTGCATCTTCTTTTAAAATAATATCAGAATTTAAAATTAAAATATATTTGCCTTTTACTCTTTTTAATCCTTCATTTACCAAAGCCCTGAAACCCAGATTTTTTTGGAAAGGAATCAATTGAAATTCAGGAAAAAATTCTTTGACCACAAATTCCGTATCTTCGTCAGACTGCGAATCCATGACAAAAACTTCTGCTTCAATTTCAGCCAACGCCTCTTTCAATGAATTAAGGCATAATTTCAGCAGTTCGGGGGTTTTATAATTGGTGACGATGACAGATAAGTCCATAATCAGTTAAAAGTTTTTGGTCTTGGCGGCCAGTATAGTTTTTGGTCTTGGCCTTTGGGTTTTAACCTTTGACCATGACCCTTGACCAGACCGGCTGCTATGACTTTAAACCATAAACCTTTTACTGAAATATATTCCTGCATGCTTCCCGTATCTTGTCATAATTATCTCCAACTGGCAGCAGGATATAGGCGCCCTTTTCATTAGTCGTTGAGTAAAGCAGGCCTTCAGGCGTTGTATCAAAAACTTTCTTGTTTATATTTTTAAAATCCGGATTTTTTGACAAACCGATCATATTATTTATGTCTCCCAAACTCATGTCGGTACGCACGTTCTTGCCCATGGTATCCAAAAGTTCAAAAATTTTGACGGGATTAAGCAGTATCCCCAGCGACGTTGCCCTGTCTTTTATAGCCAGCAGAAGCTGCTGCTGCCGCTCGACCCGATTAAAATCATTGCTGGAATAGCGCGCCCGCGCATAATAAAGGGCGGTATTGCCATCAAGATGAGAAGTGCCGGCCGGAATTTCAAAAACCCACTTCTGCTTTTGAGTTACGCCGGCTGAGCTGGTGGCGGTTTCAGTCTTGATAAAAAATGCCGATGAAGGACCGGCGTCTCCACTGTCTACCCATTGCTGATCTTCAATAAAAGGTTTGTTCAAATGAATATCAACCCCGCCCAAAATATCGACAACGTCTTTGAAAGCCAAAAAATTAACCGAAACAACATGGTCTATAAATAATCCGGTAACCGCTTGAACCGCCACTTTTGCATAGACCAATCCCCCGCTTTGTTTTCTTTCCTCGCCCAAAGCATAGGCAAAATTTATTTTTTCCTTTATGGCCTGGCTGCCGCTTTTACCCGATTCGGTCGGCATCTTTATAAAAAGGTCTCTGGGAATTGAAATAATGGCAACTTGCCCGGTTGATTGTTTGATACTCAGTATCATCATCGTATCGGTTAACAAACCGCCGTTGGGGTCATTGGGACCTCTGAGACCCAAAAGCAAAATATTAATCCTGTCGGGGTCTTTTTCAATTTTTGGCGCGTCCTCTGAAATCGGCAAAATACCGCCTCCTTGATTTACGTTCATCTGGGAAAAAGTAAAGCCAGCCTTGTAAAAAAAGGTACCAACGGCCGCCGCCAAAATCAATAAAGAAATAAAAAACCAGAGCCAAAAACGTCTCTTCTTTTGGGGCTGATTTTGTTCTATTTTTTCTGATGTTTCTAATTCCATAAACTGTCTAAATTTAAAAATCAAAAATCAAAATGTAAAATGACAATGTAAAATTTAAAATTGACGCTCTGCGTCATCCTGAACGAAGTGAAGGATCTCCCCGCATTTTGCGGGGCCGACATAAAGTGAGAGATCCTTCGGCGCTTCGCACCTCAGGATGACAACTAAGTTGCCGTTCTGATTTTTCCATTTTGCATTTTAAATTTTAAACAAACCATTTTTTCATTTCTATGCTGTCAATACGTTTACGGCTCATAATTATTTTACGTTTGGCAAAGGCTTGAGGCGCCATTTTTATTAAATCCTTCGCTGCTTTCAACGTATAAGGTTCAAATAAAATTACATACAGCCAAGCGCCTATTTCCTTAAACAAAATCCAGGGCAAATGCTTAAAAAGCAAAGCGGGCAACTCATTTTTAATCTGCATGAGCCTTTGATTTCTGAAGGCCAGAAATTTTCCGAATTTATTTATTTTTCTTCTTTCTTTGATTATTGAAAAATAATTCATCGCCGCAGCTTCTCCTACGCCGCGTTTGTGCCAAGCTTTAGCTTCGGGCAAAAAAATGCTTTCCCAGCCAAAAAGTTTAAGCCGCCAAGCCAAATCAACGTCTTCTTTGTACATAAAAAATTCTTCATCAAAATATTCGCCCATGATTTCCGAGTCTACAAGAGCTTCTTTACGATATACCGGAGCCGCGCCGTCTGCTCCGAAAATTTCTTCGGTTTTTTCAAATTGGCCTCTGTCCTTTTCCCCCTGCCCCCGATTAATAATCCGTCTATTTCTCATCATCAAAAATCCCGCTGTATCAATTATATCCGTTGGCTGCAAATTATTTTCAAGCCTAAGCAATTTTCCCTGAAAAGAACCTATTTTTTTATCCTTGTTTTTTTCAAAATATCCTACAATTTTTCCGATAAAATCTTGGCGAAGAATCACGTCTTGATTTAAAAACAGAATCAGCTCTCCTTTGCTTTCTCTGATTCCCAGATTGTGGCCGCCGGAAAATCCTAAATTTTTTTCATTTTCAATTATGCGAACTGGGATTTTTGGATTTTCTTTTAAAATAATTTCTTTTGCTAGATTCACCGTTTCATCGTCAGACCCATTATCAATTATTAAAAGTTCAATTTTAGGATAGGTCTGCGCTAAAACAGATCTCAGACAATTTTTTATAAAACGGCTGCCGTTATAAGTTAGTAAGCTGACAGAAACTAAAAACATCTTAGTTTAATTTATTGCGTGCCGCCAAGGCAAAATGGTCAAAATAGCGCACCAGGTCGGTCAGCGAACTTTTATAAAGCTTCCCGCCATAAACCGCGTCGCAAAACACCTCTCTGGCTCTGGCAATTTCCTGCCGTCGGCCTTTCCAGCGCAAATCTTCCAGAGTTAAATCAAAAAGTTCCAATGCCTTTTCAACGGCCAGCCAAAACAATTTTTCGTCTTTGCCCTTTTGACGCGAGGCCCTTGAAACCTCGCTGCCGATATTTCCCATCTGCTCTGCCAAAGAAAGTTCTTGCCATCTTCCGGCAGCCAATTCTTTGTGATATTTGATAATCATTTTATTCGTCTCCCTCCTTTAAAAAAAGGGGGGGTTAGGGTGGATTTTAAGAATAAGACTCTATTCAATAATTAGTTTTTTTACTATGCCCCTGATTTTATTCTGTACTTCCGAATTCTCCACGCCGCGCAAACGATTGCCAAAATTCGGTTTAAGATTAACCATCGAGTCAAACTCAATAAAATCCTCGCCCGCTTTTTTCGGATAAATATTGATTCCCCAGGTATTTTCTCTCTTTGAGCTCTCTTTTTCCGTCAACAAAACTTCCTCATCGGCGTGAAGCTCTCCACCAATGGCCATAATTTCCTGCTCTGTGTCCACCACCGCTTTGACAATATCGCCAAACTCCTCCTTGGCTATCTCCGCAAGTTCTGATTTTTTTATTGGAGTTTTTACTATTTTAATTGCCATGGCACTTTTTATATTTCCTAGCGAGCCCACGCAAAAATTTATTTTCGTGATGGGCGAGCGACGGAAATTCAAGAAATGCCGTGGCATTTCTTATATTTTTTACTTAAACCGCAAAGGTTTTTACGCATTATCTCCTGCTAGTCTCCTGATGCTGTAAAGCGTCGCTGTTCCGACAATAAAAAATAAAAGTACTTTGTCGTTCAAAAGCACCACATCAAATAAACTATAAATCAACACCCACAAAAAGTAAAGACCGAAAGCCAAACCAAAAATTTTGAAATATAGCTCTTCTGACCAACGGAAAACCAGCCAGCTAGTACGCAAAATTTCAGCAAAAATCAACACCAGAAGCAACGCCCCCAAAAGCCCTATTTCTGTCGCAATATCAAGATAAAGATTATGGGCAGAAGCGCCTTGTTTTGCCGCTGATGCATCCTCATTCAGAACAGTGACATAGTTTCCCAGCCCCACTCCGAGCAAAGGATGCGCTAAAATTGATTTCAAGCTCGCCCCCCATATCTGAAGACGGCTTTTATTTGAAAGTTCGTCCAGGTCAGATATCGATTTTGCGCGGTCAAAAAGGCTTAACGCCTCTTTATCAATGTTTCCCTGCAAAGACTGGGCTTTATAATAAAGCGGCGCGTAAAAAGAAGAAATAAGAAACACTCCCGCAAAAAGCAGAAGAGCAACCAGCGCCTTTTTTGTCAGAAGGCGATCTGTTCTTTTCCAGAAAAAAAGATAAATGGCCAGGGCAAGCACCGGAATAAAGCTCAGCCAGACTCCTCTGGAGCCCGAAAGAACCGCGCCCAGAAGCGCCAGACCTCCTAGAACCCAGAAAAATATTTTTTTGCCTTTTTGTTCATTATAAAAAATTGCCAACGCCAAAAAAACGGGCAGAGAAAGAAGCGAGAACATGGCCAAAGAATGAGAATCGGGAAAAACAGAAAAAACTCGCAAGGTCGGCGGCTTGTCGGAAAAATAAGAGAACCAGGTGTTACTAACCTTCAAAAGCTGACTTAAATTCTGGCCGTAAAAAGCGGGGATTACGTTACGCGCCCAAAACTGCCAGAAAGTGTAAAGCGGAACAGAAAGCGTCACTATCAATTGGATCAAAGAAACAGCGATCACCGCGCCGGCACCGACTGCCGCTGATCTTAAAATATTTAAAATAACCTCCTTGTTCCTGGCCAGGTTTCTCAAAATTACGAAAAGGATCAGAATGTTGCCCAAAAATAAAAATTTCTTTATTGCCAAAATTTTATATCCCGCGACAAAAATTGATAGCCCCGCCAAGATCAAAAACCACAAAAGCAAATATTCTATGCCGTAGTGTTTGAATTTTTCTTTCAAATGATATCGGCCATCCGGACCTTTGATAATGGCCGCCGAAATTCCTTTTCTGAAAAACAGACATAAAAAGAGAACCGTTATCCAAATCCGCCAGTTGGCCATGGAATCAAAAGTATCGGAGATCGGCAGCGCCACAAAAAGCGGAATAGACATTATCGTCAGATATAAAGAATCCTCCACCGGCGAAAAGATCATATAAAAAATGACCAGGCCTGTTAACGCCAAAACTGCCTCGCGGGGAATTAGACCCAGAGAAACAACCGTCACGACTATCACTTCAATCGCAAAAATGATATTTAGTGGAGTAAAATATTTTTTCACACAATTAGGATTTAATTCTTATTAAACCATTTAAAGTTTCCTCCGCGCATTTTTCCCAGGAAAACTTTGCCGCCTGCTCTTTTCCATGCCTTATAAGCTCCTGTCGCAAATTTTCATCTTCGACCAGTCGCCTCATCGCCTGATAAATTTCATTCACATCAGAATTATTTTTTATCAAAAGCGCGGCAGAGCCGGCCACTTCTTTTAACGAAGTGCTATCGCTGGTAATAACTGGCGCGCCCAGCGCCATCGCTTCCAGAGGCGGCAAACCAAATCCCTCATAATCTGAAAGCCAAATAAAAAAGGCGCACGCCTGATATAATAATTTTAAATCATTATCACCGACAAAATCAACCCGCAAAATTGCCTGTCGGCCTAATTTTTCATTAAGCAAGCTTACGAGCTTGTCAATATGCTGCTCGGGTTTCGTCCTATCCTTACCTGCTATTAGCAGCTGCAAATCCGGCCTTTCTTTTGCCAGCCTGCCGAAAGCAGAAATTATTTCGCTCATATGACGGCGGTTAAAAATTGAACCGACAAAAAAAGCAAATTGTTTTTTTAAATTCAGACGTCCTTTAATTAAGTCTTGACTGCCAATTGTTTCTGCAGCATTAATTTCTCCTGCTTCATAAGTGACAGTTATTTTTTCGGATTTAACTTTATAATATTTAATGACTTCATTTCTTGAAAATTCAGACGGCACAAAAATGACAGATGCTTTTTTAGCGCTGCGTTTGGAAACCCATTCTAATAAAATTTTGTCAGCTGGATTTTTGAATTCAAACCAATCCGGATGTGCTTCATAAATTATATCATGCAAAGTCAAGGCAAGTTTATCTTGCCAAAATATCGGCGCGACATATCCGGGACAGAACAAAATATCAACTTTGTCTTTTTTCGCCGCCCGCCACAAATTCCAGTGCATAAATTTGGCCGTGCTGCCGACTTTAAATAATTTCATTTCGAACAGAGCAGACCTTGGAACGTCTGCCGGAATTTCGTCTTTAAAATATAGAATAAACTTTGAACTTTGAACTTTGAACTTTGAACTTAATTTACTCCATTCCTGGAGCAAATTAAATAGATACCGGCCCACGCCGGTGCGATTGCCTTCCAAATTGTGCACATCAATACCTATCAGCATAAATAATTCAAAATGCAAAGTGCAAAAATCAAAATGACAAATCAAAATTCAAAATTAGCTAATGCTAAAATTGATTTTGACTTTTATCCATTTTACATTTTGCATTGTCATTTTGCATTTTGATATTTGATTTTTGAATTTTTAATAGTACCCTTCCAGCTTCCCTCGTTTTAACAGCCAAAAATCAACCACTCCTTTAATGACCGGCCTTGCCCAATTGCGGTTGTAGCCGATAAACAATTTAATAATTTGCTTTGCAAAAATCCAAAAGCTGAGCAGATAGGTTAAAGTCGTTGCGCCAAAGCGCGAACCAAGAATTAATCCATTGCGCGAATGATAATAAATATAAGGGAATGTGTGCTCGCCCGCGCTGCGCGACTGCTTATGATAAATCATAGAAGAAGGAACAAAAAATATTTGCCAGCCGGCTTTTTTAACCCGCAAACACCAATCCACATCTTCATAATATAAAAAGTAATCTTCGCTCATTAATCCAACTTTCTGAATCACTTCTTTTTTGACCAATAAACAGCAGCCGGTAATATATTTTGTTTGCACAGGCATTTTGGCGGCCAATTCTTTATTGTCTATTTTCATATAATCGGCGTGCGTGCCTTTTGTCCTTAGCAAATTTAGTTTCCCTCCGCCAAACCAGATTCTTACCGGCTCGGAATAAAAATAAATTTTTGGGCCTAAAATTCCGATTTTTTTGTTGGCTTCCGCGGCATTAACTAATTCCGATAGAAAATTTGACTCAACGGTTGTATCGTTGTTCAAAAGCAAAATATAATCAGCCTCGTGCGTAAGCGCATATTTTATGCCGATATTATTGCCGCCAGCAAAACCAAGATTTTTTTTGACTTCAATAAAAGAAATGTCCCGGTATTTTCTGGGAATTATGTCTATAGAAGAATCAGAAGAAGCGTTGTCCACAACGACAACGGAAAAATTCGGATAATTAACTTTTTTCAAGGATTCTATACACTCTATCGTGTCATTGCAGCCGTTCCAGTTTAAAATAATAATAAAAACTTTTGGTGACATATTTTTCCTACTTTTCTATAACCATAAAAGCAATCAGCTAAAGCTTAAAAATTAATATAATTTCTGTATTGTCGTACCGGGATAATAATATAAAAGAATTTCTTTGTAGGTTTTTCCCTGCGCTGCTAATTGTCTGGTTCCGGCGCCCGAAAGCCCCACGCAATGATTTCCGCCTCCGCAAGCATCATAACCATAGGTTGTGCCTTGAGGATCTTTCACCCCGCCATTTAAATATTCATATCCTGATTGACAATATTTTCCTCCCCACACAGAACAGGCCGACCTTGAACCGTTAGTTATCAATTCCGGCGCGCCGGAACTATACGCAGTCACAATGGTCTGACCATTATAGAAAACCATTTCGCCAAATGTCGCACCGGCGGCAGTAACGATATCCGAAGCGTATGGCTCGCGGCCATATCCTTTATAAAGCTGGTCCGAAGTTGTGTTGGTAATATGATAAACTTCGTCACCGCCGTATTTCCCTCCCAATTTAAAATAGTGATAAGCATAAGTCCGGGCCGCCACGCTCATTGTTTTTAAATATTCCATATTCAATCCCTGATTTGTTTCGGCCACACCCTTAAGATATTCTTCAAGCGGCAATTCATTGACCACCCAGAGTTTACCTGATTTATTGGAATAAACAATCTCCAAATTGCCGCGGAATTTATTGTAGTTTAATCCTATTTTCCAGGAAGCTAAATCCTGATAAGAAATAATCTCAAGAATTGTTCCGGATTTTGGCACCAATTTTGCAAAGACGCCAGAAGGGTTGGCCACGCTTACGGAGAACTGTTCTCCTGTCTGCTTGCTGACGACAAGGTTACCGCTTTTATCATAGACATCATATGGCCCGCTGCCCGAAAATACTACTTCTGTCTGCGCTTGAGGGACATTCCAGATAGCAACACGAATATTTGGCTGACTTTGCTGGCTTGGGCCAGATGCCGTTGACGGAGTTGACGGCGCAGTTGGAGGCGCCGGCAAAGCGTAAGCAAAAAGTTTTTGAAAATCACCTCCGCTTATTTTTAAAACATTTAACCAGGAGAGTTTCAGTTTTTTGAAAGTCGCCAAATCTGGAATTAATTTTGCTAAACCGCTTTCAATTCTAAATACATTAACATCCCCTTTTCTTTGAACCAAAGCGCCGTCGGGATATTTTACGGTTTCGCCCAAAAAATATCGCTCTAATTCTCCGGCAGAAACTGACAGCACGTTTTTCCATTGATAGCCTAGATTTGTAAATTGCTCGGCCGATACAAAGGCCTGTTTCTGGCCGCCCGAAAGCAAATAAACCGTTGCTTCGCCGGCCGCTTTGGCGAGCGTGCCGTTTTTGTAACCGACAAAGTCGCCGGCCGGATACCTTGCCAGTTCTTCATCTGAAACAGACAATATTTTATTCCATTGATATCCAAGCTTTGTAAAAATCTGGCCGGATAAAATTTCTCTTTTCAGTCCGTTTTCAATCAGATATACAGTCGGTCCGCTCCCTTTTACCAAACTCCCGGAAGGATAGCTCATCGGACCGCCTTCCAGAATCGTATCAATATATTCCTTGGTTTTATCTTTCACTTTTGACCATTGATAGCCCAGCACTTTAAAAAGCTGACCTGAACTAACCCAGCGTTTTCGCCCATTCTCAATAAAATAGACCTTACCCTGCGAATCTTTAATCAAACTTTTATCCGAACCATAAACAATATCCGGGCCGCTAGTATATAAACTCAAATCACCAGTCGTTATTTTTTTAACGTTATCCCAGTCAAATCCCAATTTTGCAAACTGCGCCGCAGTAACATTCAAATTTCTTTTTTTGCCGCCATCCATCAAAAAGACGGAGGGAGAATCGACCGCCTGAAGCAGACTGCCGTCCGGATATTTTAAAAATCTGCCCGATGAAAAAAGATCAAGCTGCGTCTGTGAAATCACGGCAATTTTTTGATAAGTGCCGCCTTGGCTAGAAAAATCAGCCAGCGATTCAAATGTTTTTCTTTCTCCGCTTATAAGCTGATAAATTTTTGAGCCAGATGGCGACTGATAAACAACCCCTTGATATTTCTGTTTGTATTGCGCCGCTGCCTGGCGGACCGCCGCAAAATCCAGAGTGCCCGGGTCGGGATTCCCCGCATCAATATCTTTATGACCGGCCACCACCGCTCCGGTAAAGATTGAGCTAAAACTGTTTGTCGTCGGAGTCCAGATCGAAAAAGTTTTTTGGGTCAGGGTCGGGTCAAAATTATTTGTTGCCGCCAGCCAGCCGATCAATCTTGATAAAGAATCTACCATCGCCGCGGGAACTGAACTATTTGTGTATTCGCCTAACAAAGTTATACCTATGCTGCCGTAATTGAAATTCTGGCTGGTTCTGTTGTTGAAAGCATGGGCGCCTCTCGAGCCGTTTCCGCCCAAACGGCCTTCATAAATTTTGCCATCCCTATCAATCAAATAATTATAGCCGATGTCTCCCCATCCTTGAGTGACTGCATGAAATCGATAAATGCTCTGGATTCTGGCAATTGCCGATAAAGAATCACTGTTTGCGGTCGCCGTGTCATGAACGACAATCCGTTCAACCGGCTGCCAATCAGAAGGAAAAGTTTCATTTTGCGGCAGCCACGAAAGCATCGCGTGCAACTGGGCAGAATTATCCCAGGTCGAACGGGGTAAAATTATCGGAATATCAGAATCTGCGTAAAATAGAGAACTTGACTGCGCCTGCGCGCCGGGAAACGCTCCAAACACAAAAAATCCGTTGCTTGCCAAAAGCAAGGCAATAAACAAAACAAGGCCTAATTTTTTCTTTAATTTATCGGCCATACCAGGTAGTGAAAATTTGACAAATTGTTTTAACTGAAAAATCGCCTATCGTCTAATCGTTAATCAATACGCCCGATAGCAGGAAAAAATTATAATTGCTAGCGAATCCACAGGCGAAAGCTTGCTTTCGCCTGTGGCGAACGACGCAATTTCAAGCATTGTCACGCTCCGTGACAATGCTTATTTTTTGTTCGCCTACGGCGAACAGTCAAATTTCTACTACCTGGCATATCTTATTTCTATTTTAATAAAAAAACGCGTTCCGGGCAACCCCAGCGGAAATTAAAAAGCAGCTTTTGAAAAACTGCTTTTTAAAATTGGCAAACTTAGCCTACATACCAGGCGTGCCAGGCGGAGTTGACGGCGGCTCAGGCGGCGCCTGCCCGCCATCCTTTTTCTTCTTCATAAACATCCAGACGATCAGTCCGACAAGCACCACTGCCACAGCAATATAAATCCAATAATTCATGCTTTATCTAACCACTTTGAACGTCTGAAAAACGCTCAGAAATGGTTAATCTAATTAATTTTTATTATGTGCTCTCTTTATCTTTTATAATTATAACAAGAACCTGGCACAAATAACAGGTTGACCTGTGGATAAATCTTAGACAATCAGTTGCTGGGTCAATTTATAAATATCCCCCGCTCCCATAATAACAGCAACATCGCCTTTTTTAAGATTCTTTGCCAGATGTCCGGCGCATTTTACCTTTAGTGAAATAAAAAACTTTTCAAAAATCCCCGCACCAAATCATGCGGGGATTTTTTTATAATCACCTGTAAATAAAATCTTATTTCAATGTCTGGCCAGTTTTATATGAGTCTCTGTCAGTCTGATTTATTTCATAGACGGAATCCCAATTATAACCAAGACTTGTGAATACGGCGGCTGTCTCAATCCAGCGTTTCTCGCCAGTGTCGCCTGCAGGATAAAGCTTATAGACCCTAAAGTCATTAACAGCGCGAACCAAATCAGAAACGGTAAAAGAATCAGCTACCGATTTACCAACATCTTTTATATCTCTCCATTTAAGATGCTTGTAGCTGTTGAAGATAGATGGATTTAGGATTAAACGCTTGAATTTTTTTGAACCGACATATTTGACAATATAGACATCAACATCGCCATTGGCGCGGATAAGTCCGCCTTCGGGAATGGTCTGCCAAGGAGGCAGAGTGGTCGCCTGCTGAACATTTGCGCCTTCGGTGTATCCAGAAATAACACCTGAAGCAACAACCTTGACATTTGCCCAAGAATAACCGTTGGCATTAAAAATCTCTCCGGTCGGTATCCAGCGTTTTTCCCCGTTATCAATTAAATAAACCTTATCCGAATTGCTTGCCCGCAATAAACTGCCACTGGAATATGTCGGACTGGATAGAAGTATTCCGCTGAAGACACCGCCGCCGCCGATCAACGAACAAGAACTACCGGTTAAATAATATCCGGCGTTACAGGTAATCGCGCATGTCGGATAACTGCCAACAGAGCCGTCAGAAACAGAGTAAGGCGAGCAGGCGCTAACAGTGATTGTGCCGGAATCAGCCGCTGTCAAACCTGCTTTTGTCGCATGAATTGTGGCGGTGCCGGAATTATGGCCGGTCATCACCGCGCTTTTTGAATCAGAGGCAGCCACCAAATCGGTGTCAACTACGTTGCCAGTCTTGCTTGCCAACGACCAAGCATCAGCTGCCGCGTTAGCAACAAAATTGCTATACTGGTCACGCGTTATTGAATAAGCGGTTATAGCGCTGCCGGAATTTAAGTTCTGAGACGGCACAGTTGTTCCGCTGCCGTCAACCGCGGTTTCTACTGAAAGCGAAGCGGCCGCACCCGCACTCAACGGGCCCAAAGCGGCGCTGGTCGTGCTAACACCACCGACCGCAAAATTAATAGTAAAAGTT
>PEYL01000004.1 GCA_002774415.1 Candidatus Portnoybacteria bacterium CG08_land_8_20_14_0_20_40_83
GCCGCGGATATTTTCGAAGAAGAAGCCAAAAAAATCGCGCTGGCCAGCGAAAAAATCAAAACTATTTTATCCGGCCAGGAACCGAAAAAAGTGATTTTTGTGAGAGGGAGATTAATTAATATAGTAATATAAAATTTTATGTGCGGGATTGTTGGGTATCTGGGCAAACAGCAGGCTGCGCCGATACTTTTGGAGGGGTTGAAGCGCCTGGAATACCGCGGTTATGACAGCTGCGGTTTGGCGGTTTTGCGAAAGAAAAACAAAATTCAAGCGTTCAAATCCGTCGGCCGGATTTCGGAGCTGGAAAAGAAAATTGGCAATAAAAAATTAATCGGATTTATAGGCTGCGGCCATACCCGTTGGGCAACTCACGGCGCACCGACAGAAAAAAACGCTCATCCGCATTCTGACTGCCAAGGAAAAATCTGGCTGGTGCACAACGGCATTATTGAAAATTATCAGGAGTTAAAGAATAAATTAGAAAAACTCGGTCATAAATTTAAATCCCAAACCGATACCGAGGTTCTGGCACATTTGATTGAAGAGGAGCAAAAAAAAGAAAAAAAACTGGAAGAGGCGGTGATCTCTGCCTTGAAAAAAGCGAGAGGCACTTTTGGATTGGTGGTTATATCTGGAAACGAACCGAATAAAATGGTGGCGGCCCGCCAGAGCAGTCCGCTTTTGATCGGAGTCGGCAGCGGAGAATATCTAGTTGCTTCGGACGCCTCGGCCATCGTCACCCACACCAAAAAAGTTGTCTATTTGGACGACGGAGAGATTGGCGTGATAAATGGCGATGGGTTAAGGATTTTGAATTTAGACAATAGAGAAGTGGCCAAAAAGATCCAGGAAATTGATTGGAATATTGAAAAAGTGCAAAAAGAGGGATACGCCCATTTTATGCTCAAAGAAATTTTTGAGCAGCCTTCTGCCTTGGAAAATTCTTTGCGGGGGAGAGTTATTGAAGAAGAAGGATTGGCAAAATTGGGCGGCATTGAAGGCGTTGAAAATAAATTGAAAAAAATTGACAGGCTGATTATTGTTGCCTGCGGCACGGCTTATCTGGCTGGGCAAGTCGGCGAATACATGCTGGAAGAGTACGCCGGCATTCCCACTGAAGTTGAATATGCCTCGGAGTTTCGCTACCGAAAACCGATTTTAAATAAAAAAACCGCTCTGCTTTGCATTTCCCAGTCCGGCGAAACGGCGGACACGTTGGCCGCCCTGCAGGAAGCAAAAAGAAAAGGGGCGATGACTTTGGGAATAGTCAATGTCGTCGGTTCCTCAATTGCGCGCCAGACCGATGCGGGAATTTATAATCACATCGGCCCGGAAATCGGCGTTGCCTCCACTAAGGCTTTTACTTCTCAGCTTTGCGTTCTGGCGCTCTTAACTTTGTTTTTGGCCAGGCAGAGGCAGATGTCGTATGTCATGGGGCAGAGGATTGCCAGGGAGATTAAACAAATGCCTGAACTGACAAAGCAGGTTCTAGCCGAGTCGTCCAAAATCAGAAAGCTGGCAAAAAAATATTGCGCATTCGAAGATTTTTTCTTTCTCGGCAGAAAATACAATTTCCCGATTGCCATAGAAGGAGCCCTGAAACTAAAAGAGGTTTCCTATATTCATGCCGAAGGCTACGGAGCGGGCGAAATGAAACACGGCCCGATCGCTTTGGTTGGTAAAGACTTTGTTACTTTTGCTCTCGCGCCTCAAGACAGCGTTTATCATAAAATGATTTCCAATATCCAGGAAATAAAAGCCAGGCAGGGACCACTGATAGCATTGACAACCAAGGGGAATAATGAAATAAAAAAGATGACTCGTGATATAATTTATATACCCAAGACAATAGAAATGCTGACGCCGATTTTATCCGTTATACCGCTGCAGCTTTTTGCATATTATGCCGCATTATTCAGGCGCTGCGACATTGATAAGCCAAAAAATTTGGCTAAATCGGTGACAGTGGAATAAATTTTATGCCAGGTAGTGAAAATTCGACTGTTGCCTGGCAGCCAAATATTTTAATTGTCGAATTTCTACTACCTGGTATGAATATCATTAAAGTCGACCCCGAAAACATGAGAGCTTCGCTATACGGTTTGCAAAAAGCGGCGGAATTTATTTTGCGCGGCGGAGTGGTTGTGGTGCCGACCGACACCGTTTACGGCCTGGCGGCTGACGCCACTAATCCAGATGCAGTGATGCGACTTTTTAGAATAAAAAAAAGACCGCATACAAAACCCGTGCCGGTCATTATCCGCGATATGGAAATGGCAAAAAATTTGGCTTATATTGATAAAAGACTTGAACGGATTTTAAATCTTGTCTGGCCGGGCGCCATAACCATTATTTTGCAAAAAAAAGCCGATTTGCCCGAGCTTGTGACAGCGGGCAAACGGACTATTGGTCTGCGGCTTCCCGATTATAAAATGATTCATTATTTGCTTGAGACCGTTGCTAAACCCATGACCGCCACATCGGCCAATATTTCGGGAGAGGAGCCGTCAATTGATGCAGAAGAAGTTGCCGGTCAGTTTCGTAAAGAATTTTATCGGCCTGACCTTATTTTGGATGCGGGCAAGCTTAAGTTTTCGGAGCCTTCAACCGTTCTTGATTTGGCGGCTCCGGAACCAAAAATTATCAGAATCGGGCCGGTTAATCCAAAAAAGCTAATGGAGATACTTTCAGTATAATTTTATGAATCTTGATTATCAAATCTTTCAGCTAATAAATAGTTTAGCTGGGCATTACAAATGGCTGGATGATGTCGGGATATTTTTTGCCGCTTATTCGCAATATTTTTTGGGAGGGGGAATTGTGGCTTGGACGTTATTAAAAGACAGAATGAATTTTTGGAAGAATTTTAAGATTACCGCTTATTTTTTTGCCACGGCCATTGTTTCCCGTTTTATTTTTGGCGAGATTATAAAACGGCTGGTAGCCAGGCCGCGGCCATTTGAGTTTCATCAAGTGACGCAACTGATTCCCGAAGATTTGCATATGTCATTCCCTTCCGGCCACATAACTTTTTTCTTCGCTTTTTCCACGGCGGTCTATTTTTATAATAAAAAAGCGGGCCTAATTTGTTATGCCGTGAGTTTTTTAATGGGGCTGGCCAGAATTTATACAGGCGTCCATTATCCGGCCGATATTCTGGGCGGAATGGCTTTGGGATTTTTGGTGGGATGGGGGATGTGGAAAATAAGTAAAAAATTTATAGAAGCTCCGCAACAAAAGTTATAAGCTGAACTTTTAAAGCAAAATCCCGCAAGAATTACGGGATTTTGC
>PEYL01000021.1 GCA_002774415.1 Candidatus Portnoybacteria bacterium CG08_land_8_20_14_0_20_40_83
GATTCGCATTAAATTCGCTTATTCGTATGCCATTTCTATCTTTCTATAATTTTCGTCTTTATTGATTACGAATTTATGCGAATACGCGAATATGCGAATTATCTCATCCGCATATTTGTAGATTCGCATTAAATTCGCTTATTCGTATGCCATTTCTATCTTTCTATAATTTTCGTCTTTATTGATAATTTATTCGCGGCCAATCTCAGCGCTTCGTTACCCATTTCTTTAAGCACTCCATCCATTTCAAATAAAATTCTGCCCGGTTTAACAGAGGAAACAAAATGATCAACCGCCCCTTTGCCTCCTCCCATCGGTACTTCCGTGCCTTTCTTCGTCACTGGTTTGTCGGGAAAAATTCTAATCCAAAATTTTCCGCTGCGCTGGACGTACCTGGTCATGGCACGCCTGGCTGCCTCAATTTCCCTCACGCTAAGCCAACCGTGTTCCATCGCTTTTAAGCCGATGCTGCCAAAAGCCAGCTCAGTGCCCCTTGATTCAACACCTCTGTTTCTTCCACGGCCTTTTTGCCATTTTCTGTGTTTAACTTTTCTTGGTTGGAGTAATCCCATAAAAATTCAAAAATAGCTAATATTAAAATTGATTTTGACTTTTGTCCATTTTTTATTTTGCATTGTCATTTTGCATTTTGCATTTTGATATTTTCATTTCCGAATAACTCTCCTTTATATATCCAAACTTTTATCCCGACTGTTCCGTAAGTAGTGTACGCAGTTAAGCAAGTATAATCAATTTTTGCTCTCAGCGTCTGCAAAGGAATTTTACCTTTCAAAAGCCATTCGGTTCTGGCAATTTCTGCGCCACCCAGCCGACCCTTAATCATAATTTTGACACCTTCCACTGTTTTTATCTGCATTATCTTGTCTATTGACTGTTTAAGTACGCGCCGATAAGGAATCCTTCTTTCAATCTGCTCAACTATGTTTTGAGCCACAATAGAAGCGTGGGATTCCGGTGATTTTACTTCTTCAACTTCAAGCCTGATTTCTGTCTTTCCGATGCCCGATATTTCTTTTGAAATCAATCTTTTAATATCTTCTTTCAATTGCTCAATTCCGCCGCCGCCGCGGCCGATTATTATGCCGGGCCGGGCCGTTCTGATAATAACTTTCATCAAATTTGCCGATCTTTCAATTTCTATGCGTTCCACTCCCGTTTTGGCAAGTTTTTTCGCCAAAAATTCGCGCAATCTGATATCTTGCCTTAAAAAATTCCTGTATGCTTTTTTATTATAATACCAGCGCGATTTCCAATCTTCGGAATGTCCTATCCGGAAAACGACTGGGTTCACTTTCTGTCCCATAGTCTATACGAATCTACGAATTCTATGCGGATTTGCGGATATGCGAATTCGCATATTTGTAGATTCGCATTAAATTTGCATAATTCGTATGTTATATACTTTTCCTTCTGAATACTTTCTTGATATTCCCGAATGTTTGGCGGCTGAAAAATCTTTTCTTTGACTGGCCCGAAGCGCCAAATGGTTTAGCAATAAATGGCTGCTTGCGTTTTTCCTCGGGCCTTTCAGAAACAACAGAAATTCTTTCCTCTTTTTCAACTGACGGCGGTGCTTCTCGCACTGCTTCTTTTTCAGTTTTTTCAGCTTTTGGTTTTTTCTTTTGTATAGTTGCTGGTTTGCTTGGCGTTTTTTCTTCCAATATTAAATTAATATTGCATGTTCTTTTTAAAATTGGCGTGGCCCGGCCCATGGCTCTTGGCAGCCAGCGTTTTAGGCTCGGCCCCGCCTCAACATCAAGTCTGGCAATAAAAAAATTGTCTTCGTTTAAACTAAAATTGTGCTTTGCGTTATTCAAGCCCGAATTCAATAATTTTAATACAATTGCAGCCGCTTTCTTGTTCATAAACTGAAGCTGTTTTTTTGCCTTTTCAGCTTCCATTCCCTTAACTAAGTTTGCTACCAAGCGGACTTTTCTTGACGCCATTCTTAAATTGTTTAAACTCGCTGTAACTTGCATAATCACTAATCGACTCACTAATCTTACACTAATTTTCACTAATAAATTTCAAGATTTGTGACTATTAGTGAATAAATTTGTGATTTGATTGGTGAGCTATTTTTTATTTTCCGGCGCCGCTTTTGCTGCCTGTGCCGCCTCGGCTGCGCTTTGAACGGCTGCCGCCTCTATCTCTCTCTGCATTCTCCCGCCATGTTTAACAAATTTTCTCGTTTGCGCAAATTCTCCGAGCTTATGGCCAACCATTTCTTCGCTAATAAAAACGGGAGTGTGCTCTTTGCCGTTATGGACTCCAAAAGTAAAACCTACCATTTCTGGCGTAATCGTACAAGCCCGGGACCAAGTTTTAATAATTGTCCGGTCGCCGGCTTTCAAATTTTTTATTTTTTTTAATAATTTTCCGTCCACATAGGGACCTTTCTTCAATGATCGGGACATAAATTATACACGGAATTTAACGGATACAGACACGGAGTTTAACGGAATTTTCCGTTCCTTCCGTGTTCCTATCCGTTTCATCGGTGTTTTAAACCTGCGAGCCATATCCTATTTTCCTTCGTTTAAGAATAAATTTATTACTCCATTTTTTTCTATTGCGCGTTTTTACTCCAAGCGCTTGTTTGCCCCACGGCGTCTTTGGGCCCCTTCGCAAGCCAATCGGCGCTCTGCCTTCGCCCCCGCCGTGCGGATGGTCACACGGATTCATCGCCGTGCCGCGGACTCTTGGCCTTACTCCCAGCCATCGCATTCTTCCCGCTTTTCCCAAATTTTGCGTATTATGCTCGGGATTGCTCACCTGTCCGACAGTCGCCCAACAATTACCTGACACCATCCTTATTTCTCCCGAAGGCATTTTTAAATGCGTATAGCCGCCTTCATTAGCCAAAACCTGAGCCGAGGAGCCGGCCGAACGAATAATTTTTCCGCCTCCGCCTGGATTTAGCTCAATATCGTGCACCAATGCGCCAACCAAGATATTTTTTAAAACAAGTCTGTTGCCTGTTTTTTGCGCCGCATTTTGGCCCATAATTACATCTTCCCCGACTTTTAAACCTTGCGGAGCAATAACATATCTTTTTTCTCCGTCAGCATATGTTAACAAAACAATAAAGCATGTGCGATTTGGATCATATTCTATGGCCGAAACTTTCGCCGGAATTTCAATCTTGTCATGCTTAAAATCAATTATCCTATATAATCTTTTATGACCGCCGCCTTTATGCCTGACTGTTATCCTGCCCGATGAAGCGCTTCTGCCGGCACGCTTTGGCAACGGAGCCAATAGTTTTCTTTCTGGTTCTTTAGACGTTAAAATATCTTTCGTATTAACACGAATCAGTTGTCTGCGTCCGGGGCTGGTTGGGCTATAAGATTTCATTTTTTTACCTAAGAACGAGGGTATTGCCGAGAAAAACATCGCGCAGACGCGCCAGCG
>PEYL01000033.1 GCA_002774415.1 Candidatus Portnoybacteria bacterium CG08_land_8_20_14_0_20_40_83
CATGCGCGCATAGCTCAGTGGTAGAGCGCATCCTTGACATGGATGAGGCCGTAGGTCCAATCCCTACTGCGCGCACAAAATATTAAACGGGGCAAGTGGGAAAGGCCGCAGGTTTAATTCCTGCATTGCCCGCTTAAATGAAATCAAAAAAATCTGCAATTTTTATTTTGTTTTTGATAACCGCCGTCCTATTGGCGGGTGTTTTTTATTGGCAGGCAAAACAGACCGAGAGCCTGGCTCGCCCAAATCTTCAAACGACGCCTCAACCCTGCCCCAGACATCGGAAAACGAAATTCCCACTTCCACTTCCCCGTTTGTCGTCAAGGGCGAAATCTCCCGCGGCAATCCTGCCAAAAAACAAGTTATTTTTACTTTTGATGCCGGCGCTGGAACAAATTCCGCGCAGAAAATTTTAGAGGTTGCTCAAAAACACAATCTTAAATTAACATTTTTTAGCACAGGTAAATTCGCCGAGAAAAATCCGGAACTCATAAAACAGATTGCCGCCGAAGGACACGAAATTTTTAATCATACCTATTCTCACCCTCATTTGACGCAGATAACCGACGAACAAATAAAAGAAGAATTGGACAAAGCGGAACAAATTATCAGTGGCCTAATCCAAAAAACCACCAAGCCTTATTTCCGTCCGCCCTACGGCGACCGCAATAGCCATGTGCTTGAGATTGCCAAAGAGAACGGTTATCAGTCGGTTTTCTGGACTTTGGATGCGCTTGACTGGATGTCAGACAAAACAGAGACACAGACCAAAGAAAGAATTTATTTAAATCTCAAGCCCGGCGCCATAATTTTAATGCATATGGGCGATAACATAACCGGCAATATCCTAGACGAAGTTTTTACTTATATAGAAAATCAGGGTTACAAAATCGTCAGTTTGTCACAGGGCTTAATCTAATCATCTATTTTTTAAAATTCTATGATACTACGTAGTATCATAGAAAAATGAAAAATGGATTTATTTGTGAGGAAAATATTTATTATCAAAAAAAGGGGAGCTGGGCTACGACTTGATAAGTTCATCCTGACACAGAGAGCCAACTATTCGCGGGCTTATTTGAAAAAACAATTTAAAGAAGGCCGAATTTTAGTCAACCAGGAAATAAAGAAACCCAGTTATATTTTAAAAGAAAATGATAAAATTGAAACCCAGATTTTGCCGCCGCCCCAAATTTCGCTTGAACCGGACCCTTCAATAAAATTAAACATCATCTACGAAGATGAAGACGTAATCGTGATTGATAAGCCGGCCGGGCTGATGGTTCATCCGGCTGCCGGCCAAAAAAACGGCACGCTGGTCAACGGCCTGCTCGCCCGCTATCCCCTACTCAAAGATGTCGGCGACCCTTCCCTTCGACAAGCTCAGGGTAAGCTAGGCTCAGGACAAGAGAATCTGCGGCCTGGCATTGTTCATCGTCTTGACAGAGATACTTCGGGTTTGATAATTATCGCAAAAAATGATTTTGCGTTTCATTGGTTGAAACAACAATTTCAGGAAAGAAAAGTTATTAAAAAATATATTGCATTGGTGGCAGGCCACCCAAAAGAGTCAAGCGGTCAAATTAAAACGTTTATCACCCGTTCAAAATCCGACCCGACAAAACAACGCGTCAGCGTCACGCCTACGGACCGTGAAGCAATTACATATTATAAAGTCCTACGCGAATTCAAAGATTTTACTCTGATAGAAGCACAGCCAAAAACCGGCCGCATGCATCAAATTAGGGTACATCTGGCCTGGATCGGCAATCCGGTTGCCGCAGACCCAAAATACGGGCCGCGCAAATCTCTTGTACCAGCGGGCTTAAAAAGGCAATTTCTGCATGCCTGTTATTTGAAACTGCAGCTACCCAATAGACAAACAAAAGAATTTAATTCACCCTTACCCCCAGATTTAAAACGAATTCTAGATACCCTTGAAACAAAATGATATTTGTGCTAAAATCCCAAAGTCAATATAATTAAGACAGTATTTTATAGAAAGACTGTTTTTTATATCCTTTGCCAGGTAGTGAAATTCGACTTCTGCCTGGCAGCCATAAATTTTAAATTGTCGAATTTCTACTACCTGGTTATGAAAATGATTGACGAACAATTGAAAAAAAATCTCCCTGAAATCAGACCTGGCTATACTGTGGTTGTCCATCAAAAAATAAAGGAAGGCGACAAGGAAAGAATCCAAACATTTCAAGGCTTGGTCATCGCCCAAAAACACGGCTCTGGCATCAGCGCAACAATAACGGTCCGAAAAATTTCCGGCGGTATTGGCATTGAAAAAATTTTTCCTTTGCATGTGCCGACTATTCAAAAAATTGAAGTTACCAAAAAATCAAAAGTGCGGCGGGCAAAGCTTTATTATCTTCGCGGCAAATTCGGCAAACAGGCTAAAATGAAAAAAACGGAGGCGGTTGTGCCCGAAGCGACTCTGCCGGAACAGACGTCCACCGAGTAATAAATTGCGTGCGGGTGGCGGAATTGGTATACGCTTTGACTTTGAGGTATAATAAAGGAAATGAATGCCAAATCCAAAGTAAAAATCGTCTGGACAAAAAAATTTGCTTATGCAATAGGACTATTAACGACCGATGGCAGCCTCTCCATTGACGGACGCCATATAAATTTTACATCCAAAGACAGAGAACTAATTCTGATTTTCAAAAAATGTCTGGGCTTAAAAAATAAAATAGGGAAGAAATCTAGAGCAAAGGATAAAGAAAAAAAATATTTTCAAATACAATTCGGGGATGTAAATTTTTATCGTTTCCTATTAACAATCGGCCTCACTCCAACAAAAACAAAAATAATAAGTAGAATAAGAATTCCTGAAAAATATTTCTTTGATTTTCTTAGGGGTCATTTTGATGGAGACGGAACATTTTATTCATACTGGGATCCACGCTGGCATTCAAGCTTTATGTTCTACCTAGTTTTTATCTCGGCAAGCAAAAAACATATAGATTGGTTACGCTTAAAAATCTTTAAAAAATTAAAAATTAGAGGCCATATAAATCAATCGGGAAAGAAAAATACTTATCAGCTTAAATATGCAAAAAATGAGGCCAAAAAACTTTTGCCTAAAATATATTCAAAAAATGCTCCCTGCCTATTAAGAAAATACGATAAAATCAAAAAGGTATTGAAAATCGAATATAATCACAGTAAGCAGGCGCGGGTGCTGTAACTGGTAGCCAGGCAGGCTTGAGGTGCCTGTGTCCTCACGGACGTAGAGGTTCAAATCCTCTCCCGCGCACCAGTAAGGAAATTGCAAGTTTTGAAGGTTCGCCTCGCTTCGCTCGGCGACTAATTCGTATTGTATTTTCGGGGCAAAAACGAATTGGCGAT
>PEYL01000090.1 GCA_002774415.1 Candidatus Portnoybacteria bacterium CG08_land_8_20_14_0_20_40_83
AATTTTGCAAAAGATTTTGCAAAAGCAAAATCATAATATTTTTGCAAAATTGCGGCAGGTACGCAGTACCTCGGCCGTTAGGCCGAGGGGATCTATTACCGAGCTTGTTTATTTGATTTTAACATGCATTTTTGGCGCCGGAAATACTCAAGAGTTTTTATGCCGAGGATAGCGAGGGAGTAAAAGCGCAAACATTTTTACTCCCGACCTGCGCTTCGCGCTCCGTCGGCCATAGCCTTTGGCGACGTGCGACCGAAGGCTTCGGCAAGGCGAGGCGTCGCAGGCAGCAAAGGGGTACCAACCTCTTTATTTCCAGGTCCTTTTTGTTGTAATATACCAGTTCTCAATTTGCGAGAAACGGTCGGAGGGAGCGACCATTATTTTAAAATCGGCTCCCATTATTTGGCTTGATAAAGGATACAAATAATCCGGCGCATAAAGGAATATGGCGGGCAAATCTTCGGCAACAATCTGGTCAAATTGCTGATATTTTTTTGCTCTTGAAGCCGGATTTAAATCCTGCCTTGCATCCTGCAATATTGCGTCTACTTTGGCATTTTCATAAAGGGATAAATTCTGTCCCGGGTCTTTTTTTTGGGAAGAATGCCAAAAAGCAAAAGGGTCGGGGTCAATATTCAAAAGCTCGCCAAAAAGCAGAGCTTGATATTGGCGAGGCCGGATGTTTTCCTGAATTAAGCTTGTTGTCTCTTTAGTCTCAACATTAACTTTCGCGCCGACTAAAGACCACGCATCTTTTAGGAAATTGGCGGTCTTGGAAAGCTCCTGCCAAGTAATGGTTGATAAAGTAAATTCCAGATTTTGACCGTCTTTTTCCCTGACTCCGTCATTGTTATTATCCACCCAGCCCGCGGATTGTAAAGTGCTGCTTGCTGCCTCCAAGCCATAACTATAAGTTTTTACATCATTTGAAAAGCCGAGCATCCCCGGAATAATAGGCGAATCAATTTTTTTCCCAAATCCCAAAAGGATATCATTAATTAATTTATCTTTGTCAAGCGCCTGGGCAAGCGCTATCCTGACATTTTTGTCGGCGAGCGCTTTATTTTCCGATTGATTAAAAAAGAGAGCAAAATATCGCGGCAATGTTATTTCAAAAATATTAAACCCGTTTGTAGAGCTGTTTTTAAGATTCAAATAATTGACGGGTGAAATGTAGCTTAAGCCCTGAACTTCTGATTTTCGCAAAGCCGAAGCCGCTTTTTCCTCATCGGGGTAAAATCTGAAAATTAGCTGTTTTATGAATGGACCGTTAAGATAAAAGTTTTTTGATGCGGCCAATTCAATTGATTTTATTGTGCCGTCTTTATTTTTCTCTAATTGCTTAAAGACATAAGGGCCTGAACCGACTGGTTTTAAATTCTTTTCATTTAAAGCGAAGTCTGATACGGAAATATTCTGCCAGATGTGTTTCGGCAGAATTCCGAATGTCAGATTATAAGGAAAAGGGGCATAAGCGTTTTTTAGCTTAAAGCGCACTGTGAATTCGTCAATTTTTTCAAAATCTATACCGACCCAATTAACCCGCAAAGGGCTGCGAAAATCCGGGTCCTCTATAACCTGCAAAGTAAAAATGACGTCATCGGCCGTGACTTGTTTGCCGTCATGCCAAAATGCATTCTTTTTCAAAAAAACATCGTAGATTTTGCCCGAATCGCCGATGGCATAACTTTCCGCCAAATCAGGGATTAAATTGCCTTGGCTGTCGTATTTCAAAAGAGAAGAAAAAATGATCCTTGCTAAATCCCTGTCAGCGTCGTTCGCCGGCGCAAGCACTGGGTTCAAATATCTGGGAGACCCGATGATTCCTTCGTTCAAAGAACCGCCGACGGCGGGAACAACTTGGGTATTTTTTATATAAAGGCGGAAGCCCGCAAAACCCAGTGAAAGAAAAAATAAAAAAATAAACAAAAAAATCAGGTTGCGTTCCTTTTTGCTGATGATCTTAAAAAACTGGCTCCATTGAAAAGACGATGGCCATCTGGAATTTTGATTGAAATTTTTCGAGGAATTAAAAATGGTTTTAGGGCAAAATTAGATCAGGTCAGCAATATATTTATTACGGCAGCTGCTAAAAACAGAATAACCAAAACAATCGTGCTGACAAAAAGAAATTTTTCAAAACCGCGCTTGGTATAATAAGAAGCGCTGCTCCCGCCCATAATAGCGGAAGAGCCGGTGCCGCGCTGCTGAAATAAAATAGCTGCGATAAGAAGCGCAGAAATAATAATTTGGGCAATTTGGATGATTTGATTCATACCCAGTATATCAACCCTGTATATCAACTTCGGCAAAAAGACTGAGGTGCTGTATAGGGAGGAAAACTATTTAATATTATTGATTGATGAAAAACTTAATTAATTTTTGCTTCTGACGACAACCGAAGTTGTATTACGGGGTCAACCTCGACTGCGAATTTGTTAAGTTGAATTTTGCGGTGTCTTTTTAAACAAAAAGCTGACTATCCAGTTTACAATACTGACTAAAATCGTGGTTAAAACAAGGGCAACCAGACCAGTTATGCTCAATTGCGAAACAAATTTTGTCAGCAGCCATATTGTTAAAATATTAATGACTAAGCTAAAAAATCCGAGAGTTATGATTATAAGGGGCAGGGAAATTAATTTTAAAATCGGTTTGATTATTATATTAATAAGAGATAACACAAGCCCGCAGATAAGAAAAATCTTCCAGCCGCCCTTGACTGTGACGTCGGGAATAAAATAAGCGGCTAAATAAATAGCCAGCGAATTGGCTAAAATTCTGATAATAAAACGCATCATAAAAACTAAAAAAGCGTTTAGCTTTCATTAATAAGCTTATCAAGATTGGGGACATGAGTCAAGTTAAGAAGCTTTCCGCCTGATTATTTTTTGCAGCCCAAAAACGCTTTTGCCCGAAACCGCCATTTTGCGCTTTTTGCGAATTTCACGGGTTTTAGCTCGCTTTTCGAGCTGTTTTTCTAATTCTTCTAAAGTTTCTTGCTTCATGCCAGGTAGTAGAAATTCGACTTTTAATATATTAAAAAAAATTATAATAACTGTAACCCTTAAAATAACCAGGTAATAATTCACATATTATTCTTTATTTTTGTTCGCCTACGGCGAACCTGTCGAATTTTCACTACCTGGCCATGAAGATATCTATAATAAAAAATTGCAAAGCGATGGGCCTCGTCGCGGATATGCTGGAAAGTGACTCGCAGAGATTCGGGAAGCCTGGAAATTTTCAGCGGTTTACTGCTATATTCAGTATAAATCTCATCCTCCCTTTTTGCCAGAGCAAAAAGGGGAATTTCCAATTTCCCCGGCCTCGCCTCGGCTCGGCCGAGGGCGGGCCAATTTCCAATTTCCAATTTCGCCGCGTTCAACTGGGCAATTCCGCCGTCAATCAGAATTAAATCTGGTAGCGGCCATTCGGGATGGCCGAAGCGACGTTTCAAAACTTCGTTAATCATTGCCACGTCATTTACGCCACGGACGGTTTTAATACGGAATTTTCGGTAATCTGATTTTGACGGCTTGTTTCCATAAAAAACAATCATTGAGCCGGTGGCAAATTTGCCCTGAATATTTGAAATATCGTATGCCTCAATTCTTATCGGCTCGCCGGCGTACAGCCGCAAAAATTGAGAAAGAGAATTTAAGGAATTCAAGTAATTTTCTAATTTATTCCCTGAGCGTAAGCCGCCGTAGGCGGCTGAAGTCGAAGGGTCTGGCTTTCGACGCGCCCTTTGGGCTTGCTCAGGTAATAATACGGTGGAGTGTGCCGGACAAAGTCCCAAATGCCATTGAAGGCAGGGTTTATTATACGGGTTTTTACAGGTGCGATAAGGGATGATTTTTCGCAAAACGCGAAGGACGTGCTTTAACTCGCGTCCGTTGACA
>PEYL01000064.1 GCA_002774415.1 Candidatus Portnoybacteria bacterium CG08_land_8_20_14_0_20_40_83
TTGGTAACGCCCGATTCGCCGACTCAGCGGGTTGGCGGAGAGGCACTGGATAAATTCAAAAAAGTCGGGCATTTGGTGCCGATGCTGTCGTTAAATGACGCGTTTGGAGAGCAGGAATTAAGAGATTGGGAAGTCCGGATTAAAAAATTAGTACCCAGCGCCAAGCTGGACTATTTTTGCGAGCTTAAAATGGATGGTCTGGCAGTTTCTTTAATTTTTGAAAAAGGTATTTTTTGGCGCGGCGCCACCCGAGGCGACGGCAAAATTGGCGAAGATGTCAGCCAGAACTTAAAAACCATTGAAGCTATTCCTTTACGGCTGAGGGAGCCAGAAGAATCAGAATTAAAAAAAGCGGGTTTTGGCAGCGCGCAGATTAAAGAAATTATATCGGCCGTAAAAAACGGAAAGATAGAAGTTAGAGGCGAGGCGATAATGACTAAAAAAGTTTTTGAAGAGCTCAACCGCCTTTATAAAAAAGAAGGTAAGTCACTCCTTGCCAATCCAAGAAACGGAGCAGCCGGTTCCATCCGCCAGCTTGATTCAAAAATCACTGCTTCGCGAAAACTTGACTGCTATATTTATCAAGTGGTGACAGATTTTGGTCAAAAAACACACGCCCAAGAACACGAGCTGGCTAAATTAATCGGTTTTAAAACCATTCCGGAAAACAAATATTGTAAAAATTTAGACGAAGTTATTAAATTTCACGAGCATTGGGCAGAAAATCGCGGAAAACTTGCTTTTGAATGTGACGGCATGGTAGTGGTTGTGAACGACAATAGCCTGCATAAAAAACTGGGCGTGGTCGGCAAAGCGCCGCGCTGGATGATTGCCTATAAATTTTCCGGCAAAGAAGCGACAACGATTGTTGAGGATATTATTGTTAATGTGGGCAGGACCGGAACTCTGACACCCGTGGCGGTTTTAAAAGCAGTTTCGGTCGGCGGAGTGACAATTACTCACGCAACTCTGCACAATATGGACGAAATAAGCAGGCTTTCTATAAAAATAGGCGATACGGTAATTGTTCGGCGGGCAGGAGACGTTATCCCCGACATTGTAAAAGTTTTGCCGAAATTGCGCACGGGCAAGGAAAAAGAATTTCATATGCCTAAATATTGCCCCATGTGCGGGGGCAAAGTGGTCAGGCTCAAAGGAGAAGTTGCTTATCGCTGTGCAAATAAAAATTGCTATGCGGTTAACAGAAGGCGGCTCATGCATTTTGTTTCAAAGCCCGCAATGAATATTGAAGGTTTGGGAAAAGAAATTATTGACCAGCTTATGCGCGAAGGGCTTGTCAGAGAGCCATCGGACTTCTATGAGATCAAAGAGGGCGACTTGGAACTGCTTGATCGATTCGCCGAAAAATCGGCCCAGAATTTGATTGAGTCAATTGAGCAGGCGAGGCGCGTACCGCTAGCCAGATTTTTGAATGCGCTTGGCATTTTGCATGTCGGTGAAGAGACGGCAATTGATTTGGCAAGCCATTTTGGCAGCATCCAAAATATAAAAAATGCTTCTTTGGACCAGATAAATTCTATTTCAAATATCGGCGAAGTGGTTGCAAGAAGCATTTGGCAGTGGTTTAATGATGAAAGGAACAAGAAACTGCTTAGTAATTTATTAAAATATGTGAAAATTGAAAATTCCAAAGTGGTGCCAAAAAAGCAGACGTTGGCAGGCAAGACAATTGTTTTGACAGGAGAGCTGGAGGGATTGGCGCGCGACCAGGCAAAGGCTGCAATCAGGGAACACGGCGGGGATATTTCTTCTTCTGTTTCAAAAAATACAAATTTGGTTGTCGCTGGCGCAAATCCGGGGACAAAGTATGATAAAGCCAAGGAATTAGGGGTGAAAATAATTGGGGAAAAAGAGTTTTTAAGGTTGATTAAATAATTTAAAATGTAAATATCAAAATGTAAAATTTAGGTATCAGAAAATTTGCTTAAGCAAATTTTCTGATGATTTTAAAATTTTAAATTGTCCCGACTTTGTCGCGGATTCTCGATAAAATCGGAATCATTTTGCATTTTAATTTTTGCATTTTACACCAATATGATTGATGTCAAACATATCGCAAAATTAGCCCGATTCGGTCTAACAGAGAAAGAAGAGGAAAAGTTTAAGAAAGAACTTTCGGCAATTTTGGATTTTGTTGCCAAATTAAATGAGATAGACACCAAAAATATTGAGCCGACGGCGCAGGTGACCGGAACGATCAATGTTTTTGGAAATGACGAAACGAACTTAATTTGCGAAGATAAGCAAATAAAAGAAGATATTTTAAAAAATGCGCCGGCAAAAGAAGGCAGATATTTTAAGGTGAAAAGAGTTTTGGAATAGCGACACCGATACACAGATTTCACACGGATGACACAGATAAAAAATCCGCGTCATCCGCGTGTCAATTCGTAAATCCGCGTCGCATTTGTATGAGATTAAATGAACTAACAATCGCCCAAGCCGCAAGAGGCCTCAAAAGAAAAGAACTTTCTTCAGTGGAACTGACCCAGACTGTTTTTGAGCAAATAAAAAAAAGAGACCTAAAAGTAAAAGCTTTTTTATCGCTTGATGAAAAAGGCGCTTTAAGTAGCGCCAAAGAAATTGACGAAAAAAGAGCTCACGAAGACATATTAGGCGGGTTGGCAGGCATACCAGTTGCTATTAAAGATAATATTTTGGTCAGGGGCCTTAAATGCAGTGCCGCTTCAAAAATTTTGGAAAATTATGTTGCGCCTTATGACGCGACAGTTATTTCAAAATTAAAAGAAGCTGGCGCGGTGATTATCGGAAAAACCAATATGGACGAGTTTGCTATGGGTTCTTCAACGGAAAATTCGGCTTTTTTTGCGACAAAGAATCCTTATGATTTACAACGCGTGCCGGGCGGATCTTCGGGCGGTTCAGCCGCAGCCGTGGCGGCGAACGAAACAATTTATGCGCTTGGTTCAGACACTGGCGGTTCAATCAGGCAGCCTGCATCATTTTGCGGAGTGGTTGGGCTTAAACCTACCTATGGCGCTGTTTCCCGCTTTGGTTTAATGGCTATGGCTTCGTCACTTGACCAGATAGGGCCGATAACAAAGACAGTTGGGGATTGCCAGACGGTTTTTGACGCAATTAACGGGAAAGATAAATTGGATTCAACAAGCGTAGATTTAAAAAAAGAAATTCGAAATACAAAATTTGAAATTAAAAACTTACGTATTGGAATGCCCAAAGAATATTTTGCCCAAGGACTTGATGAACACGTGGACAAACTTGTTAAGGAAGCAATAAAGAAATTAGAAAATTTGGGTGCGCGGGTTAAAGAAATTAACCTGCCGTATTCAGAATACGCTTTGGCTTGTTATTATATAATTATGCCTTCTGAAGTTTCCGCTAATCTTGCCAGATATGACGGCATAAAATACGGTTATTCTGAATTTGATAAGGCAGGCGATTTAATGGAAGTTTATTTGGGCTCGCGGCACCACGGCTTTGGTGCAGAACCCAGGCGTAGGATAATGCTCGGCACTTATACTTTGTCAGCCGGCTATTATGATGCTTATTATTTAAAGGCCCAAAAAGTGCGCACGCTGATAGAGCAGGATTTTGAAAAAGCATTTAAAGAAGTTGATGTAATTATGACTCCCGTTTCTCCAACGCCGGCTTTTAAATTCGGTGAAAAGATCGATGACCCGCTGAAAATGTATTTATCGGATATTTATACTGTTTCAATAAATTTGGCGGGCGTGCCGGCCTTGTCTATGCCTTGCGGTCGCGTTGACGGGCTGCCGGTCGGTCTGCAAATCGTCGGCCCGCAAATGGGCGAACCGTTGATATTTGGCACCGCTTTGGCATTAGAACAAAATTCATAATGATATCACCCTTTGACATATATAATCAGTTAGCCGATAAATTTAAATTTCCTGAATTTGGAAGGTTTTTGCTTTGGGCTAAATTGATTTCTTACTCAATTTCAACGCTCCTTATTTTTTCAATGATTATTTTATTATCTCGTTCTCGCGCCACATGGTGGGTAGCGGAACGCCTGGATTCTTTTCGCAAGCCAAATTTGCCCGAGCGAATGCAAAAAGATTGGGAAAAAATTAATGATCGTCTTGAAAAAGGTGATGAAGCGAGCTTGAAATTGGCAATTATTGAAGCAGATAATATGCTCGAAGATGTTTTAAAAAGAATGGGGATGGAAGGCAAAGATATGGGCGAGAGACTCGAGCAGCTAAACACCGAGCAATTTAAATCATACAATGACGTCCTTGAGGCGCATCGTTTGAGAAATTTGATTGTTCATCAAAAAGACATTTTGATAACAAAAGAACAAGCAGAAAGGGCAACGAAAGCTTATGGGGAAGGATTAAAAGAACTGGAAGTACTATAAGCAATGTCAGGCCTGACATTGCTTGAAATTTCGTCGCTCGCCCCAAATGAAAATAAACTTTCATTCGGGGCTCGCTAGAAATTATAAAAATCCGCGTCAGCGGATTTTTAAGTCGTATTTGGTTTATGGTTTATCGCAGCCCGTATCGTCTGACGGCTATAGTTTTTGGTTTTAACTGTAGACATTAAACCCTTTACTAAACGCGCTGCTATAAACTATAAACGTTAGACGATCTCTTCCGCCTTTATCTCAAACGGCACTTTCTTTTGAATCTCGTTTCTAAGCATTTTTTTGGCTATCAAGTCTTCAACCTTATCCTGGATAACTCGTTTCATGGCTCTGGCGCCAAAAGTTGGGTCAAAGCCCATTTGGGCGATTTTTGTAACTAAATCATTAGTGGGTTTAAAAATATAATCTTGAGCTTGGAGGCGCTTTGACAAGTTTTCTAGTTGTAGGGCGGAAACTTTTATTAAATTTTCTTGCGAAAGAGGTTCAAAAATAACGATTCCGTCAAAGCGATTCAAAAATTCAGGCCTGAAAATATTATTTTGCTGGATATAATCCAGTATTTTTTGTTTGGATGCATCAGGGTCGATTTTTTGCTGCACCATCTCTCTGATTAATTCGCCTGCGGCATTTGATGTGGCAATGATAATCATATTGCGGAAGTTAACTTTGCGGCCAAGGGCGTCAGTCAGCCAGCCTTCGTCCAAAACCTGTAAAAACAGATTTAAAATATTTAAATCCGCTTTTTCTATTTCGTCCAACAGAAGAAGAGAGAAAGGATTTTCCCGCGCCGCCGTTGTTAAAACGCCGGAGGTCTGGGTGACGGAGGAGCCGATCATTCGTTCAAGCGCCGTCACGCCTTGGTATTCGGACATATCAAATCTCAGCATTCTTGTTTCGGCGCCATAATACGCTTGGGCGAGCGCCTTGGCGGTTTCGGTTTTGCCCACGCCAGTCGGGCCCAAAAACAAGAACGAGCCAAAAGGCCGGTTTTTGGCTGCCACTTGGAGTCTTGAACGGCGCATGGCTGATGAAATTTCTTTGACCGCCAGTTCCTGATTAACAATTCGCTGGTGCAAAACCTCTTCCAGATTAATTAGTTTTTCCTTTTCGGTTTCGGCAAGTTCGCCGACCGGAATTTCCGTTTTCTGGGAAATAATCAAATCAACGTGCCTCGGTAAAACAAAATAATCTTGGGTGTTGCCGGCCACATAAATGGCCGTTTCTTCCAATAAATCCAAAGCTTTTTCGGGCATTGGCACGTCTCCGATATACTGGTCTGATGTCTTTATGATTTCTTTTAATGCCTGATAAGTTATAAAACTGTTTGTCCTTTTTTCTATCTGGCCAAGACTGTCTTCTAAAATAAGCAAGACGTGATCCAAGTCCGGCTCTTTTATTTCCACTTTTTCAAAAAATTTAAGAAGCCCGGGATTTTTTTCAATCTGGCCGTGAAGATTTTCATAAGTGGTCATAGCTATCAGCTGGAAAAAAGAACGTTCAATAAACGGCATTAAAATTGGAATGATGTTTTTTTCCGAGGAAACAAAATTATGAAAATCATTGATTACCAATATTATATTGCCGGCTCTGGACGCTTCATTAAAAATGCGGATTAATCTTTCTTTTATTTGGCCTTCATTGGTCAGCCCGGCCAAAGCTGCATTTAAATCAAGTTCCAATACTCTCCGCCAGGCCAATCCCGGCGCAGTTCGGCCTTGATTGACAAGCCTGGCAAATTGTTTGACCAGTGTGTTTTTGCCAACTCCGGGCTCGCCGACCAGCAGCACATTGCTTTGATTGGTTTTTGAAAGTATTCTTCCGATTGTCTCAACTTCTTGCCTTCTGCCAATTAAATGCGGCGACTCTTTTGCCTCGCCCAATGGATAAGAAAATTTATCTAAATTGACGGTCCAGCCGTAAAGCCAGGTTCTGCCAATCCCGCCGATTTTAAAAAGATTTTCTTTTTCCCAGAATTTTTTGCTGTTTTGCCGATAAATCTGCTCTGCTATTTGCCATTCAAGAATGTGGGAAAAATCTTTTTTCTCTATTTTATTTTGTTCCAAAAACTGATTTAAAAATGTTTCGGGCTCGTTTTTCACATCCGGCGGAATTTGTTCCGGATTTAAGCCGAGCCTTTTAAAAACAATTTCAGACCAAGACTGCTCGAAAATTTCTTCAAGATTCATTTGCGGCGGGGCTTTCTGTTTTGATTTTTGATAAAGCAGGCCGAAGGCAAAAATTGTTGCTAAATCAAAAATGACTATAAATAACGTTGCGGTTTTTATTAAACCCGGCTGGAAAAGGAGAAAAATTCCCGAAGCCAAAGAGCCGGCGAGGAAAAAAGGCCATGAAAGCCAAAAAACAAAAAATAAAGATCCGGCAAAAAGCGCCAAAATTTCCAAAAAAAGACCGAAGAATATCACGATGCTTCTTACCGCCGCGCCCAAAAACCGGCTGATTAGATTAAATAAAAAAGTTTCCAAGAACTTTCCTAAATCAAAGCCGCGGCCGTAAGAGGTTACATCCCGCTTCCAGGGAGCAAAAAGAGTTCGCAGCAGCTGGGGAATGGGAATAAAATAGCCGACAAAAAAACGCAAAAAATTCCCCCAAATTTTTAAGATTTTTTTGGGCGCTTCCAAATAGTGCCAGAGAAAATAATCAAAGATAAGCATAGATAAACCTGTTTTCATTTTAACAGATAGGCCAGTTTCCGTTAAGCGTAGTATTGCACAGGCAAAAATAAAAAAGCCCGTTAGGGCTTTTTATGGCGGGCCCGATGGGATTTGAACCCACGATTCGCTCCGTGACAGGGAGCTGAGGACAACCAGGCTCCTCTACGGGCCCATTATTTAAAAATTACGTTGTCTTAAAATATTTTTCAAATTTTTTCTTTTTTCTAGATAAAAATAAATTGTTTTTTACATCGCTATACATAAAATTATACAAAGCTAAACTGTCTTTGACAGAAAAAGTTAATCTGTAACCCCCGTCATGATAATAAAGAGTGCCGCCAGTTAATTTTGCAAATTTTCTAAGTCTTCTGTATAAGCCTTGAATAAACTGCTTGCTTCCGCAAATAAAACCTGACAGTATTGCCCTATTAAGCCTACCACCTCTATCTGTTCTCTTATATGTGCTTATAGTTACACTGCCGTCTCCATCGAAATATCCACGAATATAATGCGCAAGATATTTCTCTGGGATTAAAGGAAAGTTCATCCTCTTACTTTTCCTTTCCATTAATCCAAGATGCTCGAAATCATTATAGATTTTCTTACTGCCAATTTGGATTCTATACGCTGGTTTCCAATTTCCGCCCCTTTCTCTAACAGAAATCTTATGGTCTGGACAAATCATTTTTTTAATCTTTTGCAGCAAATCCTTGTTGGTGCTGGTAAATTCAATAAAATGTGCTCCTCTTTTATTCCTTATCATATTACCATCAGCTGTAAAAAATCCCAGAACATAAGCCATTTCCGGTGACCATTTTTTAAAGAAATTTTCATTTCTTGATTTAAAAATCGGCATTACCTCTTTTTTAAATGTTTAAAATACTCAACTTGCCGCAAACGAATCTTGGCTTCTTTTAAAGTTTTGTAAGTTCCGAAACGCCGACCGCTTCTTTCGCTCAAAACCACATATTTTCCTTTGATTTTTTTAATCATATTTCTGTAGCTGCGAGTGGGATCGGACCACTGACCTAGCGCTTATGAAACGCTCGCTCTAACCACTGAGCTACGCAGCCAAAATTTATTTTACTTAAAATATTTTTCCTCGATTAAACCACAGTCATGTACCGACTTATAATACCAAGGGGTACAAGTGGTTGAGAATAATTTACATTTGTTGGTAAAAATATTTCTTCCCTCTGTCAGCGCCATGCCGCAGAGCTGCAACGCGAAGAATAAATAGAGAAAAAGTAGTAAAAAGAAAAAAGGTACTACTGTAGTAAAATAAGAGAATTTTTTTCAGATTTTCTTGCTTTTCTGTAAGAAAGCCAGAAGGCAGCTATTATTAATAAACTTCCGATAATAAACTGCCCCATACTCGAAAATAAAGCATTTATGATTAGAGCTATTCCTGTTAAAACGAATAAAAAATTCTTATTATTCATAAAAATATTGAAATATTTATAAAAATTAGTGCTTGATGTTGCGGGGCTGGGAATTGCACCCAGGTCTGGGGCTTATGAGACCCCCGAGATACTACTTCTCTACCCCGCGATGAAATTCTTCTGTATTCTACATTAAAAATACAATATAAGCAAGCGGGAGACGTTGGTCTTGTTTGAAAAAATCGGCGTTTTACTATAATATAAATATATATGACACTGAAGCTTTATCTTGTCGGCATTATTTTTACTATAGTTTTAGCGTTTGCGTCGTTTTTTTCTATCATCATATTTTTTTCACCAGAAGGTACAGATGCTCTTTTGCAGTTTCTCTTATTTTTAAGTTTATTTATTGGCTTAACCGGTTTTTTTGGTTTGGTTGGATTTTTGTTGCGAAAGAAAAAATATAATAAATTTGATGCTTCTAGGTTTTTTGGCGTTTCTTTCAGGCAGGGAACATTACTTTCGGTGCTTTTGGTAGGTTCGCTTTTTTTGCGGGCTTTCACGGCTTTTTGGTGGTGGGGAAGCTTGGTTTTATTGCTCCTGGTTTTAATAATAGAATTTTTCTTTTTAAGGAAAGATGAATAGCTTCCACGCAACAGAAGACCAAATTGCTTTATTAAAGTACAGGTCTTCGGTGCGGGATTCCGCCCCAAATCCAAGCACGGGAGAAATTCTTAAATCAAGGTCATTTTTGCTTGGATTTGGGGCTTCAAATTTTGGCTTTATAAAGCGTTTTTTAGCAGCATTGTTGCTGTTTTATTTTTCCCCAGTTTAGGGGTTGCAATTAGTATAAAAATTTGATAAAATATAAGTAGAAATTAAAGCTATTTTTAAGTGATTTCTTAAGGGAAAATAGACCCTTTTCCTTAGTTTATTTTTCACAATGAACTTAAAAAACCTTAGAAATTCGGCGTTAAAAGAGATACTTGGCGCCAAAAATTTAGAAGAATTAGAAAAATTGCAAATAAAGTATTTGGGCCGCAAGGGTGAATTGACGGAGATTTTGCGCAAGCTTAAAGATATGGCCGAAGCCCAGCGGCAAAAAATCGGCAAATTTGCCAATCAATTAAAATGGGAAATTGAAGGAATGGTGGAGAAAAAGAAAAAAGAATTGGGATTTTTGAGCTCGGTTGACAAAGAATGGGTTGATATTTCAGCTCCCGGCCATAAATTGCCAAAGGGATATTTGAATCCCCGGACTTTAGTTTTGCGAAAAGTTGAAGAAATTTTTCAGTCGCTGGGATTTTCGGTTATTGACAGCACGGAAATGGAAACCGATTATTATAATTTTCAGGCCTTGAATTTTCCTAAAGACCATCCAGCGCGCGATATGCAGGACACTTTTTATTTAACCGACGAGATTCTCATGAGGACGCATACTTCGCCGAACCAAGTGCGTTTTATGGAAAAACACAATCCGCCGCTGAGAGTCATTATGCCGGGCAAATGTTTTCGCCGTGATGCTTCTGACGCGACCCATGATTCGCAATTCTATCAGGTTGAGGGGCTGATGGTTGATAAAAACATTTCAGTGGCAAATTTTAAGGCGGTCATCGCGGAATTTTTTAAACGGCTTTTTGGCAAAGAAGTAAAGATGAGGCTGCGACCAAGCTATTTTCCGTTTACCGAGCCGAGCTTTGAACCCGATATATCCTGCACTTTTTGCGCGGGCTCGGGCTGCAAAATTTGCAAAGACACCGGCTGGCTTGAAATGGCCGGCGCGGGAATGGTGCATCCGTTCGTATTCAAATCCGCGGGTTATAGCCCCTATGAATGGCGGGGTTTTGCTTTCGGTTTCGGCCTAGAGCGGCTGGTGATGATGAAATACAAGATAAACGATATTCGTCTGCTTAACTTTGGAGACTTGCGATTCCTTAAACAATTTTAATATGAAATTTAGTTATAACTGGCTATCCGAATATCTTGAGAAGAAATTATCGCCGTCAGAAATGGTTGATTTGTTAACCATGCACGCGTTTGAAGTTGAAAGCATGGAAAAATTTGGCCAAGATTATGTTTTAGATATCAAAATTTTGCCCAACCGGGCGCATGACTGCATGTCGTATATCGGCGTTGCCAAAGAACTGGCGGCGATTTCAGGAAGCAAGTTTGTCCCGCCGAAAATGAATTTTGCAGAAGATAAAAAAATTAAAGCTAAAGATTTCATTTTAGTTGAAGTTCCGGCCAAAGAACTGTGCCCGCGCTATTCTATGCGCGTGGCTACCGAAATCAAAATGGGACAGTCCCCAAAATGGATGCAGGAAAGATTGCAAGCCTGCGGCCTGCGGCCGATTTCAAATATCGTTGATATAACGAACTATGTGATGCTGGAAACCGGACAGCCATTACACGCTTTCGATCTTGATAAGCTCGAAAGCGCAATTTCCAATTTCCAATTTCCAATTTCCAAACAAATTCCAAATTCAAAATCCCAAACCAAGAAAATTATTGTTAGGCGTGCTGTCGATGGAGAAGAAATAACAACTATTGAGGGCAAAAAATATAAATTAAATCAGAATAATCTTGTCATCGCGGACGAGAAAGTGGCCATAGGCATTGCGGGCATCAAAGGCGGCCAAGGCCCGGAAATTGATGAAAAGACAAAGATAGTGGCGATTGAATCGGCCAATTTTGAGCCGACAAACATCCGCCGGACTTCAAAGGCATTTGTCCTGCGGACTGACGCTTCAACGCGTTTTGAAAATGGCCTGGACCCGGAATTGACGGCCATGGCGCTTGAGCGCTGTGTTTCGTTAATTGAAGAGATTGCCAACGGCCGCGTTGCCGAAGACTTGGTTGATATTTATCCCAATAAAGTCAAGCCGCGCAAAATCTTAGCGGATGTCCAATGGATGCAGGAATTAATAGGTCTACCGATTAAGGCGCAAGAAATGATTGATATTTTGAAGAAATTTGAAATTTTTGCAAAAATTTTAAAGAAAGAAAAGAAAACATTCATTGAAGCCGCTGTACCCAGCAGCCGCCTTGATCTCGTAGCGCAGGAAGATATCGCCGAAGAAATTGCGCGCATTATGGGCTATGATAAAATTCCGGCCACAGTACCCTCGGGAATTTTAATTCCAGCAGTAAAAGAAGACAATTTGATTTATGAGGATAAAATTAAGGATATTTTGGTCGGCGCGGGCTGGTCAGAAGCGCAAAATTATTCTTTTATTTCGGATGAGGATAAAAAAATATTTAAAACATTCAAAGCAGTTGAAATAAGAAATCCCTTTTCACAAGACCAGAAGCATTTAAGAACTACACTGATAATTAATTTGGTAAAAAACATTAAAGAGAACTTAAAGTATTTTGATAATATAAGGCTATTTGAAGTAGGACATGTTTTTTCTATGGTAGACACTAAACCGACAGAACTTAATGTTAAAATTGCTGCTGTGGTTGTAAATAAAAACACTAAAAAACCAGCTGAAGGATTGTTTGAGCTTAAAGGTTTGATTAATATATTAACTGAAAAATTAGGGATTGATGGCATTTGGTTCGATGATGCGATTTCTGGTGATCCTCCACAATACTGGCTTACATTTACTCATCCGTTAAGACGCGCGATAGTTAGGACGGATAAGATGGCTTTTGGTGGGGTTGGTGAAATTAACCAGACAATTTTGGATGCTTTAGGAATCAAAGAACAGATTTCGTTTTTTGAACTTAACTTGCCGGATTTAGTAGGGTTGGCAACCGAGGAACGGGCATATCGGCCGCCTTCCAAATACCCGGCCATTATCCGAGATTTGGCAATTTCAGTTGAGCAGACGACAAAAATTGAGTCGGTTTTAAATATTATTGAAACAGCCGGCGGCGAACTTTTGCAGGATACCGATATTTTTGATATTTATGAAGGGCTGGCCGGCAACAAAAAAAGTCTGGCATTCAGATTAATTTATCAGTCAGACGAAAGAAATCTAACCGACGAAGAGGTCAATAAATTGCAGGAAAAAATAATAAAGGCGATTGAGGAAGAAGGGTGGGAAGTAAGAAGATAATTGAAAATATAAAAATCAAAATTAAAAATTATTGTATCGCTCCGCGATGAATTATAGATTAATTCGCCGTAGGCGAATACCTATAATTTTGCATTTTGATATTTGGATTTTGAATTTAATATCATGGCAAAAGAAAAAAATCAGCCAAAAAATAATAATGAAGTTTCCTACGAAGCAAAAGACATTTATGTGTTAGAGGGTCTTGAGCCCGTGCGTAAGCGGCCCGGAATGTATATCGGCTCAACCGGAGTTGACGGTCTACACCACTTGATATGGGAAGTGGTTGATAATTCTTTAGACGAAGCGATGGCCGGCTTTTGTACGGAAATTGAAGTGGCTTTATTGCCGCAAAATAGGGTGAGTGTCAAAGATAACGGCCGCGGCATTCCGGTTGATATTCATAAACAAACAAAAAAATCTGCCCTGGAAACCGTAATGTGTACTTTGCATGCCGGCGGTAAATTCGGCGGCGAAAGCTATAAGGTTTCCGGCGGTCTGCACGGCGTTGGCGTCTCGGTGGTAAATGCTTTGTCTTCTTGGATGAGAGCCGAAGTGTGCCGCGACGGCATGCTTTGGGCGCAGGAATATAAAAAAGGAAAACCGCAATTTTCCGTCAAAAAAATCGGCAAATGCGATGCACGGGGCACGACCGTAATTTTTGAGCCCGATCCGGAAGTTTTTAAAGAAATAAAATATAACTGGGACGCGATTTTAACTCATTTACGCCAGCAAGCCTATCTGACGAAAGGAGTAAAAATAAATATCCGGGATTTGCGCGAAACAAATGTAAAACTGGAGGAATTTTGTACAACCTGCCAGGTAAAGACAAAAAGCAAAAAAATTAATGGAGTTGATGATTTGAAAAAACCGGCCGGCAACGGCGAACGCTCTTACAGTTTTTATTTTGAAGGCGGAGTTGTTTCTTATGTGAAGTTTTTGGTGGACGACCGGGAAGAGCCCGTTAAACATCAGAATATTTTTTATGTCAACCGCGAAGTTGAAAATATCCAAGTTGAAACAGCTTTCCAATATACAGAAGATATCCAGGGTTATGAAATAAGTTTTGCCAACAATATCCATACCGGCGAAGGAGGCATGCATATAACTGGTTTTCGCTCGGCCTTAACGCGGGGTTTAAATGATTATGCCCGCAAAAATGGCTATATTAAAGAATCGGAAGAAAATCTGGGCGGCGATGACGTCAGAGAAGGATTGATTGCAGTTGTCAGCGTTAAATTAAAAGAGCCGCAATTTGAGGGTCAGACAAAAGCAAAGCTTGGAAATCCGGAAGCTAGAACCGCCGTTGATACTGCCGTGGCTTATGCTTTGGAGGAATATTTGGAAAAAAATCCTAATGACGCCCGGGAAATCTTGGGTGGGTGTATTTTGGCATCCAAAGCGCGCCAAGCGGCCAAAGCTGCCAGAGAAACAGTTTTGCGAAAAGGGATTATGGAAGGTCTTGCCTTGCCGGGCAAATTGGCCGATTGCTCTTCGCGCAATCCGGAAAATTCGGAGCTCTATATTGTAGAAGGAGATTCTGCCGGCGGCAGCGCCAAACAAGGCCGCAACCGAGAATTTCAGGCAATTTTGCCGCTGAGAGGGAAAATTTTAAATGTAGAAAAAGCCAGGCTTGACCGAGCTCTGACTTCAAAAGAAATAAAGGCGTTGATTATTGCTTTGGGAACCGCGATTGCGGATGATTTTAACATAGAAAAGCTAAGGTATCATCGCGTGATTATTATGACCGATGCAGATGTTGACGGCGCTCATATAAGAACTTTACTTTTAACATTATTTTTCAGATATTTTAAGGAAATTATTGAAAAAGGTCATTTATATATTGCCCAGCCGCCGCTTTATCGCGTGAGCCGGGGTAAAGAAGCCCATTATGCTTATAATGAAGCGGATAAAGATAGCATAATTAATGATTTTAAAAAAGCGAAAAAGGAAAAAATAAAAATAAAAATAAAATCTTATGGCAAAGAGATTAAACTAGACGATGAGGAATTACCGGAAGAGGAGGAAGAGAAGAAACATGGTTTTGGCATCCAGCGCTATAAGGGCCTGGGCGAAATGAATCCGCAGCAGCTTTGGGAAACAACTATGGATCCCAAGAATCGGGTGATGAAGCAAGTAAAAATTGATGACGCCAACGCCGCCGATAAAATGTTCAACATTTTGATGGGTGACGAAGTTTTCCCGCGTAAACGCTTCATCCAGACGCATGCCAAAAACGTGAAGAATTTAGATATATAGTTTTGGTAAAAAATTATTGGTCATGGCTGCCAGTTTGGTTTAATGTTAATAGTTATTGGCAAAACCAAAGACCGCAGACCGTCAACTAAACTAACAGTCCAGACTAAGAATCTTGACTTCAGATTTACCGGTGCTATAATAGGCTTAATTAAGCCCGCGAGGGCTTTTAAAGTACACGGAAAGCGCAAAGTTCGCCTTTGGCGAACATTACCCAGAAGCGCTCACACGGATTAATCCGTGTCATCCGTGTGTAATTCGTATATCAGTGTCGCTATGAATATATTTGCCAAGTTAGTAAATTTTTTAAAAGAGGTCAGGTTTGAGCTTAAAAAAGTCACCTGGCCGACAAGACAGGAAACTATCAGGTTTACCTTGCTTGTGATTGGTGTTTCGGCCGGCGTGGCGGCATTTTTGGGCGGACTGGATTATCTTTTTAGCATTATTTTGACTAAATTTGTGTTATAACATACGAATTATGCAAATTTAATGCGAATCTACAAATATGCGAATTCGCATATCCGCAAATCCGCATAGAATTCGTAGATTCGTATAGATTATGCCAAAGCAGATATCTCGCGGAAGAAATTGGTATGCGCTGCACACATATTCCGGTTATGAGGAAGCGGTTGCCAGAAACTTAAAACAGCGCATAGAATCAATGGGCATGGAAGACAAAATTTTCAATGTCCTTGTTCCGATTGAGAAAAAAATAAAAATAAAAGGAGGTAAAAGAAAAGTCGTGGAAGAAAAAATTTATCCCGGCTATGTTTTAGTTGAAATGATAGTGACTGATGATTCCTGGTATGTTGTGCGAAACACTCCTCGGGTGACAGGCTTTATCGGTTCGGGCACAATTCCTACTCCTCTTTCACCCGAAGAAATTGGCGAATTGCAAAAAAGGATGGGGGTTGAGGAGCCAAAATTTAAAATAGACGTTTCGGTCGGCGACCCGGTTAAAATTACTGACGGTCCTTTCAAAGATATGGACGGCAAAATTTCCGAAATTGACGAGGAAAGAGGAAGAATCAAGGTGCTTATTTCTATGTTTGGCAGAGAGACGCCGGTTGAATTGGACTTTTTACAAATCAAAAAGATATAGGGTCAGTCTGTCAGTTCATCAGTTCGTCAGTTTGGAATTAATTTCTTGACTCATCAATTTATCGGTTAATAAATAATAACTAATAATGGCGACGGGATTGCAAAATTTAAAAATATATCAGATGGCGCGGGAATTGGAAATAGAGATTTATCACATTACAAAAGAATTTCCAGCAGATGAGAAATATAGAAGCATAGATCAATTAAAGCGTTCATCATCATCGGTCACAAATAATATAGCCGAAGCTTATAATAAGCAATCATTAAAAGAAAAAATATATATTTAAAAGATGTTGTCATATGCGAGGCTGAAGAAACGAAAAGCAATCTTGCAGTTTGTAGAGATAAACGCTTCGCAGACGGAGACAAGCTGACAATTCTTATCGAAAAATATTTAGAATTAATAAAAGCAGTTAATGGTTATATCCGTTTTCTAAAAACTGATAAACTGAAAAACTGATAAACTGAAACCAAAATGTCTAAGCCAATAAAGGCTATCGTAAAACTTCAGCTGCCGGGCGGCGCGGCCACTCCGGGCCAGCAAATCGGTCAGGCTCTTGGCCAGCACGGTTTGAATTTGGCTGAGTTTTGTTCCAGATTCAACGAGGCGACCAAAGACAAAACAGGCGATATAGTGCCGGTTGTGATTACTATTTATCAGGACAGAACCTACGATTTTATAACTAAAACTCCGCCGACTTCTGATTTGCTCAGAAAAGCCGCGGGCATTGAAAAAGGCGCGGCCAATCCTTTGAAAGAAAAAGTCGGCAAAATAACAAAAGCCCAGCTTCGCGAAATTGCAGAGAAAAAAATGGCGGATCTGAACGCCGAAGACATAGAAGCGGCGATGAAAATAATAGAAGGAAGCGCCAGAAGCATGGGGATTAAAGTGGAATAAAAATTTTAAAATTTCCTCTCTTTTTTAAAGAGAGGGCTGGGGTGAGTTAAGTTTTAATAAAGAGCAACAATACGTTGCTTTTTAATTTAGTCCGTGATAATTTAAAAATTAATAAGTAGTACATTAAAAAAGAAAGGAGATTGGCATTTATGGAGGAAAAACTTCAAAAGATAAAAGAAATTGCTCAGAGAGAAATGAAAGAAGCTGAATCTGCCCATGATTTTCTTCATGTGATGAGGGTCTATAATTTATGTTTGCATCTCGCAAAAACTGATCCCGATGTGGATTTGGAAATTTTGAAAGCAGCCATTTTTCTGCATGATATTGCCAGAGTCAAAGAAGATAGCGACGCTTCTGGGAAAATTGACCATGCGATTTTTAGCGCAAAAATGGCCCAGAAGATTTTAAGAAATTTAGATTATCCGGAAGAAAAAATTAAACAGATCGAACACTGCATCGTTGCTCATAGATTCCGAAGCGGAAACGAACCTCAGACAAAAGAAGCTAAAATTTTGTTCGATGCCGATAAATTGGATGTTCTGGGTACTATAGGAATTGCGAGATCTTATACTATGGCCGGACGGTACGGTGAAAAAATGTATTTGGATGTCTCGATAGCCCAATATGTCAAAGAAAACCTTGTCGGCGGAAAGGAAGGAGGGAGAATCAAAGTTATCTCAAAACATGCCCCCAACCTGGAATATGAGTTAAAATTTAAACGTATTCCTGATAGATTATATACTAAAGAAGCAAAAAGAATTGCTAGAGACAGATTAAAATTCATGGATCAATTCTATAAAAGATTTAAAAAAGAAATGGCTGGCGAAAAGTGATGTATGATGTTTTAGGCAAGACGAAACTAGTCTTGCCTTTTATTTTTGTTCGTGATAAGTTAATATAACAAAATAAAAAGGAGGGAATGAACCTTAAAAATAAAAATAAAATATGGAGGAGGTATAAGAATGAAAACGGTGAAAGGAAAACAGATAAGACCGAGCTGGGAAGAGATGGGTATGGAAATGGCGGAATTAATGGCAAAAAGATCCGTCTGTTTGCATTATCAGGTGGGAGCGTCTTTTTGGAGAGGCAATAAGCCACTAGTGAGTGGTTATAATGGCCCACCAAGACGCATTGTTCATTGCAGCGAAGTTGGATGCGCAAAGGAGACAGGAGACAATGGAGGGAAATGCAGAGGAGCTCATGCGGAAATGAACGCAATTGTAAACGCCGCTCTTCACGGAATTTCCATTGGCGGTGCCACTGTTTATTGCTCTTATAGGCCATGTCTTGAATGCTCAAAGCACTTGATTAATGCAGAGGTAGTCCGTTTCGTTTATAAATATGATTACGACAAAGAACTAGAAGCAACTGAGATGCTGAAGGCGGCAGGAATAGAGCTTTTAAAATACAGTGATTTTTTAAAAGCCCTGGGAAAGGGGGTGATAAAATGAAAGGTGTTTTGAAGGGAGTAAACATTGTTGCAAGAGATTTGCCGGAAGCTTGGTTTTTATGTATTCAAGAGATGTTTAATTATGGGTATGAATATAAAATTGACAAATCTAGCTCTGGTCAAATCAAGCGATTGGAATTTGACTGGATAACTGTTCATGTCATTTTTCCTGGAGCCAGGCCCTTGTTGCCTGATATTCCTCCAGGCATGGGATTCCCTCCGCCAGCTGATATCGAATATGTTGAAAAAGATTATCTACTGTACGTCATGACATCGGAAATAAAACCAGGGGAAGATTACACCTATGGTCAGGACTTGGAAGAACAGTTTGAGCGGGTAATAAAGCATTACAAGCAATACGGACACAATCTCAATCATTGCTATATGGCGGTTGGCGATAAAAACACCCTAAAGTTTTATGATAAACCTGGCGGAACGTCTCAATGTCTGCGCGGCATTGATACCCGGATTCGTTACGGTAAGTTGCACTTTTTTCCTTATTTTCGATCTTGGGACCTTTGGGCCGGCTTTCCAGTTAATTTAGCGGCCATTCAGATAATGAAAGAAGAGATGGCAAAGGCAATTGGAGTTGAAGACGGAGAAATTATTGCATCGAGCAAAGGACTCCATCTTTACGATTACACTTGGGACTTTGCCAGGACCAGAGTCGGTCTAAAATAGAGAGGAGGCGGTTTAAATGCAGGAAATTTTGAAACGAGCAGATGAAAAACTCGAGAAAGAAATAAAACTTACCAAAAAAGATTTGAGGCCGGAATATTGCTGGAAATGCGGATTGCAAATCGTCTTGTGCCCCCTTCCAGGCGAAAAATTCGTTTTTTGCGGCGCCAACGAGAATGTCAGCGTTTTTAAGCTCACAAAAGGTTGCAGTATCACCTTGGAAAATTCTATGTCGCCGGTAATCCGCAAGGTGGCCAACGGAAAAAAATGCAAGATGCTTATTGAAAGCGAGGCATTGCCAGGATCTTCCCGTATTATAAAGGAAGGAGAAGCTTACATTAAAAAAATTATGGGATGGTGAATTCCAAAAACCAAAATTCGCCCGCAGAAAAATCTGCGGGCTTTTTTCTTGTCTATAAAAATTTTAAGTGCTAATATCTAGATACTATGATTCTTGGCATAGACAAACTTCATAAATTAGTTAAAAATAGAAAGCTGGTAGAGGGATTATGCGAAAGGGAGCTTAACAATCCCGAAGGCGCAGGTTTTGACTTGCGCATAGGAGAAGTTTATGAACTGGAAGGCAAGGGATTTTTGGGGATAGACGAGCGTAAGACGCCGGATGTAAAATTGCTGGCAAGATACGAAAAAGGAAAGAAAAAAAGTTTTATCTTCAAGCCCGGTAAATATTACGCAATGAAGACAATTGAGAAAGTTAATACTCCGGCAAATATTTTAATTTTGTTTCGTCCGCGCTCAACTCTTTATCGTTCTGGCATTGCGATTTTTACCGGCAACGCCTCACCCGGTTATTGCGGAGAATTAACTTTTGGGATAATTAATCTCGGACCATGTGAGATTAAGATTGAACTTGGCGCGCGGGTGGCGCATGCGATGTTTTATGAAGTAAAGGGTAAAACAAATTTATACCGCGGCCAATGGAAAGGCGGCAGAGTTAACGCAAAAAAAAGAGAAAAACAAGTTTAATTGCCAAAGATGAAATTTAAAGATGTCAAAATACAAGAGTTGATAAAAAAAGAGATTATCCGTCAGCGCGACGGCCTTGTTTTGATTGCTTCGGAAAATTATGCCAGCCCCGAAGTTTTGGCGGCGCTAGCCACTCCTTTGAATAACAAATATTCCGAGGGTTATCCTGGCAAGCGCTATTACGGCGGGAATGAATTTATTGATGAAATTGAAAAAATTGCGATCAAGCGGGCCAAAAAATTATTTTCCGCCGAGCATGCAAATGTACAGCCCCATTCCGGTTCGCAGGCCAACGCGGCAGTTTATCTTGCATTGCTTGAGCCGGGAGATAAGGTTTTAGGATTTGATTTGGCTTCGGGCGGGCATTTGACGCACGGCTCTCCTGTAAATTTTTCCGGCGTTTTTTATAATTTTGATTTTTATGGAGTGGATAAAAAAACCGAAATGATAGATTATGAAGAAGTTGAGAGAATTGCTTTAAAATTTCAGCCAAAACTGATTATTGCCAGCACAACTGCTTATTCTAAAATTTTGGATTTTCAAAAATTCAGCGAAATAGCTAAAAAGGTCGGCGCATATCTTTTGGCCGATATCGCGCACATCGCCGGTCTGGTTGTGGCGGGCCAGCACCCTCATCCTTTTCCTTGGTGCGATGTTGTAACAACGACGACGCACAAGACTTTAAGAGGCCCGAGAGGCGGGCTTATTTTATGCAAAAAAGCATTAGCCGCAAAAATAGACAAAGCGGTTTTTCCCGGTATCCAAGGCGGGCCGTTTGAGCATGTGATTGCCGCCAAAGCCGTCTGTTTTTGGGAAGCAGCCAAGCCCGCATTTAAAAAATATCAGCGACAGATCGTTTTAAACGCGGCTGCCATGGCAGAAGAATTTAAAAAGCAAGGCATAAGAATTGTTTCGGGCGGCACCGATAATCATATGATGGTGCTTGATATTTCGGCGTTCGGTCTTGATTCGCGGCAGCTGCAAAACGAGGCGGAAAAATTGGGCATTTATTTTAATTGTAACAGCATCCCAAATGATAAAAAATCAGCCTATAACCCTTCAGGCATAAGAATTGGTACGCCGGCGATAACAACGCGAGGTTTTAAAGAAAAAGACGCCCAATCGGCGGCAAAATTAGTTGTGCGGCTGATTAAAAATATTGGCAGCGAGAAAGCAAAAAAAGAAATCAAGAGCGAAGTTGTCAAATTGGTTAAAAAATTCCCAATATATGCCAGGTAGTGAAAATTTGACAGCGCATTTTTATACCCCACGCCTTCTTAGATAATTCGCGCTACAAAATTTTTATAATCTGGAAAGTGCCAAAACTAGAAATAAATAGTCAAATTTCTACTACCTGGTATGAAATTATTTAACGGCAAAAAAGCAGCCCGCCAAATCATGGAAGAAACGGCTGCCAAAATTAAGAAAGAAAGAATCCATCCAGCCTTGGCCGTTATTTTGGTTGGTGAAGATGCGGCTTCAAAATTGTATGTTAAATTAAAAAAAGAAGCGGGCGCCAGAGTTGGTATTAAAGTAAACGAATATTTGTATGCAGCCGATACTAAAGAGGAAGAAATTATATCAAAAATCAAAGCATTAAACGATGATAAAAAAGTGCACGGAATTTTAGTGCAGTTGCCTCTGCCGGCCATATTAAATCCTGACCATATCATTGCCGCGATTGATCCAAAAAAAGACGCAGACGGATTTCAAAAAGAAAACAGACGATTTTTTTTGACAAAAGAAAAAACAGAGCCGCATCTTTCCCCGGTTTTGCCAAAAGCAATTCTGGGTGCTCTAAATGAAGCGCTAAAAAATGATTTAAAAAATAAAAAAATGATTGCTTTGGTGAATTCCGACGTTTTTGCTCAATCGCTAAAGGAGGTTTTGGAAAAGGAAGGTGCGCAAATTAAATGCTTTGTGCGCAAAGCCTGCGTGATTATGGGAGTTGAGAAAGAGGTTAAAGATGCCGATGTTTTAATCACCGTTTGCGGCTGTCCGAGATTCATTAAGGGTGACATGATAAAAGATGGCGTGATTTTAATTGACGCGGGCATAACAAGATACAGCGACGGAAAAGTTGTCGGTGATGTGGATTTTGAAAGCGTCAAAACCAAAGCCGCTTTTTTGACTCCGGTTCCCGGCGGCACTGGTCCTTTAACCGTGGCTTTGCTTTTGAAAAATGTCTATTTAGCCAGCCAAGCTGAGCTTGGTTAAGTCCAGCTAAGCTGGGCAGAAAATTTTGCGGAACAAAATCATTAATGGTAAGATAAAGAATAGATATTGGATTATGTCCCGCCCCAATTCCAACCGTAGACTTTCTAATTTCCTAATTTTTTAAAAGCGAAACGGCTTCGCCTTTCTTAGCTGAAATCCGGGGCCTATTGATAGAATTGAAGCGGGATGCTCATTGTTGTAGCTAAATTTATTCGCTACGCTTTGAGCTTTATTCATAAATTTAGACAACAATGGCAAAATACGAGCCAGTCATCGGAATGGAGATTCATATTGAGCTTAACACCAAAACTAAGATGTTTTGCGGCTGTGAGAATGGTTTTGGTTTGGAAGAAAAACCCAATATTCATATTTGTCCCGTTTGCACCGGTCAGCCAGGCGCTTTGCCAGTGATAAATGAGGAGGCAGTAAAAAAGGTAATAAAAACCGCCCTGGCTTTAAATTGCAGAATTCCCGAACTTTCAAAATTTGACCGAAAAAATTATTTTTATCCCGATTTGCCCAAGGGTTACCAGATTAGCCAGTATGACAAACCATTATCTGTTCAAGGGTTTATTGAGGTTGACAGCTGCAAGATTAGAATAACAAGAATTCATCTGGAAGAAGATACGGGCAAACTGGTTCATCCGGCCGGAGCAAGCCATTCGTTGGTTGATTTTAATCGAGCCGGTGTGCCTCTAATGGAGCTGGTTACAGAGGCGGATTTGCGTTCGGCTGCCGAAACAAAAAAATTCTGTCAGGAACTTCAGCTGGTTTTACGCTATCTTGGTGTCTCCGATGCCGATATGGAAAAAGGACAGATGAGATGCGAGGTCAATATTTCGCTTCGGCCAGAAGGGTCTGAAAAATTTGGCACAAAAGTTGAAATAAAAAATCTGAATTCTTTTCGGGCAGTTGAGCGGGGGATTGAGTTTGAAATTAAACGCCAGGCCGAAGCGTTAGAAGCCGGAGAAAAAATTATTCAGGAAACGAGAGGCTGGGTTGATGGCAAGCAAAAAACGGTTTCCCAGCGGACAAAAGAAGAAGCGCATGATTATCGTTATTTCCCGGAGCCTGATTTGCCGCCTCTTGAACCCCAGAAAATTATGGCAGAAATTGGGCCGTTGCCAGAATTGCCAGAAGGCCGACGGAAAAGATTTGCCAAAGAATACAATTTGCCGGCTCCAGACATAGAGGTTTTGGTTATTAAAAAAGAAATGGGAGATTTTTTTGAGCAAGCAGTGAGCGAGCTTGGAGACTGGGCGAAAGTAGCCGAGCCAAAAATTGAAGCCGAAAAATTAATGAAATTAATGGCCAATTATTTAATTACAGAATTGCAGAAACTTTTAACGCAATCGGGCGCTGAATTTAAAAACTTGAAAATTTCCCCCGAAAATTACGCCGAGTTTATAAAATTAACGGCCCAAGGAGTTGTTTCTTCAAGCGGGGCGCAGTCAGTTTTGAAAGAAATGTTTGAGACGGGCGCAGACCCAAGCCATATAATTGAAGAAAAAGGATTGGCGCAGATGAGCGAAGAATCGGAATTAGAAAATGCAGTGGCAGAAGTAATTTCGCAAAATCCCGGGCCAGCTCAAGATTTTAAAAATGGCAAAGAAAAAGTCTTGATGTTTTTAGTCGGAAAAGTGATGGCGCAAACAAAAGGGAGGGCAAATCCGCAAGTGGTGGAGGAGATTTTGAAAAAAAGACTCAAATAAAAAAAGTTTTTTGACAAAAGAAAGGAGGGGGAGAGAATGATAGACGCAGATTTTGCTGCTTGGTTGAATTTATTAGGTTATATTTTTTTACTGATTGGAATAATTATGGTTTCGAGAATTGCATATCAGCGCGGAGCAAAGTGGATTTTAATTTTTTCTCTTTGTATTGTATTGTTAGGCGTAAGCATGCACGTTTTTTTCTCAGAGAAAATGCATATTGCGAAGAATCTCGGGATGCCAATGGAAGTTAAAGACCTGGCGGAAGGTAAGGAGCTGGAAATAATGATGCTTGCGGCAGGGGTGGCGGTTATTGGTTACGAAGAAGGCAACAAAGCGGAAATAAGATTGGTTTGGAAATTTCCAGAGAAATTACCAGTGGGGACAAAATTTAAAGTTATTAATGGCAAAATTATTTCTGTGAGTCCCGCTCCAAAGGAAATTCCTAAAATAAGTATATAAAAATATGGCGGTGTTTGTTTATTGGCACCGCCTTTTATTTTAATATTTTTTTATAAATCTATTTATCAATTTTTGTGCCTGTTTTTTATTACGAATCCAATGAATACGATTGTCTTGTCCGCCATGGGCGGAAAACCAAGTCATTTGTCTTTTCGCGTAGTGCTCAATGTCTTTTTGCAAACGAAACAGCATTGTTTGATAGTCAATCTTTTTTTGCAGGAATCGCGCGATCCAGCGATATTCAAGGCCGAAATCGTCTAACTTTTTCCACGACAAACCGGAGTTGCGTAAATTTTTAA
>PEYL01000091.1 GCA_002774415.1 Candidatus Portnoybacteria bacterium CG08_land_8_20_14_0_20_40_83
AGGTTTTAATTCGCATGGGCGCATTCGCATTTCGCGAGCACGGAGTGCGAACGAGCGCTTTTCGCATGCATGGACTTTGCTTTTTTAATACATTCAAGAGATTATACTGATGTTCAGAGAAAATTTAAGATAGCAAAATATCTGCCCAAATGGGCTTTTTTGTTTAAATTAGAGTCAAGCTATTAAACTATCGCATAGGCTTGACAGAGTATCACAATTTAGTTTAAAATACTGTACAGCAAAGTTCTTCTCAAATTGAATAAAAAAAGGAGGTTCCGTCTATGATAACAGCAATAAAACCCAATGCGATGCTTACAGAAACGGATCCCATGTCCACTTTATGCAATTTATCGCCACAGGACATAATTAACGCCAGTACCGCAATAAACAGTGTCCTTCAAAAAGTTTTTTTCTGGGTTACCATACCTGCAAGAATTACGCAAATACTAAAACAAAAGGAGACAAACGAATGGAAAAATTGAATAGTATCTATCGAAAAAATCCAACCGTGGTAACAAAAAAGATAGGAGATAGGATCATTATCGTCCCAACGCAACAACAAACCAATGATTTCGAAAGCGTCTTTTCTCTAAATGATATGGCTGCGGGTATCTGGGTAATGATTGACGGACAAACTCCGTTAAGTACCATTAAAGAACGAATCTTCCAAACCTTCGACGTCGCTCCAAAACAAGCCCACAAAGATCTGACAGATTTTGTCTTACGCCTCAAAGGTCTTAATATGATTTTGCTCTGTTAAAGGAGGTGACACTGAATGGACTGCATGCAAATTCCAAAGATAAGCTACGGAGAATTCAGTCATTTCATTCACAAAGATGCTTCTAAAAAAAGAATTCCCATCGGAGGAGGATTTGAGCCGACATTTCGTTGCAACCTTAAATGTGTACACTGCTACGCAACCAAAGGCTTAAAAAGCACTCGCCAGGAATTGTCACTTCAAGAAATTTGCAAGGTTTTTGATGAAATATCAAATGAGGGCTGTCTGTGGTTATTGATCACGGGCGGAGAGCCACTCATCAGGAATGACTTTTTGGATATTTATACCAATGCCAAAAAGAGAGGGTTTATTGTTTCCCTTTTTACTAACGGTACCTTAGTAAACACAGATATCGTGGATTGCTTAAGAAAATGGCGACCATTTAACATCGAAATCACATTATACGGTGCAACAAAAAAAACTTACGAAAGTATAACACGGATACCGGGTTCTTTTGAAAAATGCATACAAGGAATTGATTTACTATTAAAAGAGAATCTGCCTCTACGCTTAAAATCGATAATAATGACGCTAAATAGACATGAGATTGACGAACTTAGATATTTCAGCAAATCACATGGCATGCCCTTCCTATTCGATCCGATTTTAAGCCCGGCATTGAACGGATCAAAGTCGCCCTGCAAATATCGCCTCACTCCTAAACAAATAGTCGAGCTCGATGTCGCTGATCCCGAACGTTTTAAAAGCTGGAAAGAATATTTAGCCGACTTTCGAGGTAAGCCCTCGTCGGATAAGCTTTACATCTGCGGAGCGGGAGAAACATCGTTTTTCATTAACCCATATGGGGAACTACAACTCTGCGTTCTTTCGCGCTCCCCCAGCTATGATCTGAGACAAGGAGCATTCCCTGATGGTTGGTATAGTTTTTTTGGCGAAATTCGCAATAAAAGCAAAGTCCGAAGAAATTTCCGATGTAGGAATTGTGAATTAATATCGTTATGCGGGCAATGTCCAGGTTGGTCATATTTGGAATATGGCAATTGGGATACGCCGGTTGAATACCTTTGTCAGGTTGCTCATCTTCGAGCAGAAGCTATTATGGGCAACCGAACGAAGAAGAAAGGAGGTTAAAGAAATGACTGGAAAATCAGTTCCTCCAAAAAAGCAGTATGAGAGGCCGCTAATTCAGGAAGTTAAACTGAAACCAGAAGAAGCGGTTCTTAGCAACTGCAGCCCAGGGGAAAAGATGACCAGCCCCTGGTATCCCTGCCTTTATACATGTAATAAAGACAGGAGCTGATTGCTCTTAGTTCGCGATCAGAGGGGCACAAGCAAACCTTATGCCCATTTTTTTAAAAAATCACTCAAATGACAAAAACAAAAGATTTAAAAATTTCTCAATTTGACCAAATAAACCCATATAGCTGCATTCCCGCCTGTCTGCAAGAGGTTTTCAGCTATTACAAAAAGCAGATTTCTCAAGAAAAAATTTTAGACAGCCTAGAGCACCCTGAGCGCGGTATGGCTGTTGCTCAAGCCGGCTTTTTTGCAAAAAAATCTGGTTTCAAACCAACCGTTATTACCAATAATATTTCTATTTTCGATCCTATCTGGTTTTCTTTAACGAATGTAAAGCTTATTGACAATCTTGAAAAAAGAAAAAAGTTTGTCGATAAATACAATCAGGCATTAATAGACGCCTATATAAAATATATAGAGGCAACCGGCACAATCAAATTTGAATCTATAAGCGCGGATCTGCTCAAAAAATATCTCTCGCAAAATATTCCTATTATTATGGAACTTGCAAGCACCTATCTTTATAAAAAAGCCAAGTCAACTCGGCCCGGCGCCTTTGATAATGCATTCAAGGGAGATATTGAGGGGCATGGAGTGGTTATTGCAGGATTTAATGGCGATAAATTTAAAATAGTTGACCCAAATTCAAGACAAAATCCCTACAATAAAAGCGGTATTTACTGGATTCCGGGTGATGAACTAATGACAAGCTTTTCCTTGCTAGACGGCAAATCTATATTGATAATTAAATGAAAACAGCCAGAGGAAGCAAAAAGTCATCTTGTTAATGGCTTTTTCGTTTAACCCAATTAGTGCTATAATATAACCAAAATCACTTACAGTTGGCGATTCATTTTAATTAACTAAACTGTAAGAATTCCGAGCGTTGTTTACACTTTTAGTCCTTTCGGGATAAAGTGTAAACACTATGACAATACATAAACGGGCTCGCCCCGTTAGAAAGTTGCTTCTAAGG
>PEYL01000003.1 GCA_002774415.1 Candidatus Portnoybacteria bacterium CG08_land_8_20_14_0_20_40_83
TTTTTATTATTTGCAATCAAACTGCCACCAGCTTTGGGGATTAAATCCTTCTGTGCTTTTGCCGATAACCTGAATAATGCTATTAACTATGAGCCAAGAGGCATAGATAAAAACAAGGCCGATAATTACATTAACAAAAATCTTTTTTGCCTGGCTGACTCGCTCTTCCGACCCGCCGGAAACAAGAAAAAGCGCGCCGGCAGCAACAATTAAAAGCCCGGCCACCGGCGGCGCTAATTTAAAAACGATAAAATCATAAATATTCATTATCAAAAGAAAAAAATCGCAAAGATTACAACCGGCGACATCGGCATGATTGCATTCAGGAACAATCCGCGCTGCCGCAATTTGCGGGATGACTAAAAACCCAAGAATAAAAATAGAAAGGAGTAAAGTTATTTTTTTATTCATCATATAGAACCCTACTAAATTACTAATCTGTTACAAATAATTACTAATAAAAAATTCGTATATATTCGCAAGCTCGCCTAATCTTTTATTCGTACATATTCGCGAGCCGGCTCACCGCAGGCTTGGATTTCTTCAGAGAAACGACAGCCGGCCATATTCGCGATTATTCGTAACCCAACTCAGAAAATCACTTATTAAGTTTTTTTTCTATCAAAACAGTCACTTGGCTGGCAGCCTGGCTGACTGCCTGCGCCGCATCGCTCTTTCCGCTGTTTACCGAATCTATCATATCGGCAAAAATCGCGTCAATCGCCAGATTATCCACTTCATACCAAGAACGAGCCGACAACGCCTGTTTTGCAAAAACCCCCAAATCTAAATTGCTTTGCTGATATTCTATTAAATCGCGCCGGGCCGTCGGCCGATTGGCTTTATCCAAATACTGCTGAGCCTGGGGCTGCTCGGACAACCATTTAAGAAAAATCCAGGCGTATTTTTGCTTGTTTGCGTCGGAGCTCGCCGAAACCGTCGTTCCCCAATAATTCGAATAGGTCACATCAATTTTGCTATCTTTTGGCTGCGGAACCGGGGCAATACCAAATTGCAAATGCGGCTGTTTGGCTCTTATAGTCGGGATATGGAAAGAGTAATTAATCATCATCGCCGATTTTCCCTGCGAAAATGCGTCAATTGAATAATCTAAATTATTGTTCCAGGTATAACTTTTTTTATTCGGGTCAGCGAAATTGGTATAAAATTGCAAAGAATTGAGTCCCGGCTGGAAAGTTTGACTGTCGTTCGTAACCGCTTGGTCAAAGGTAGCTTGCGCCGTTTTTAAATCAATCATTTCCGCCCCGGTTTGAAGCATCAAAAGCATCAAAATGTCTGCTCCCCTGTTTATGTTTTTGACGGTGCCGATACTGGCGCCAGACATCAAAATATTGCCGCTTTCGTCCTTCTTTGTTAATTTTTCAACTATGCTATTAAATTCATCCCAGTCTTTGGGCGGTGCCGATATGCCTGCCGAATTAAAAATATCTTTGTTCCAATAAAGAGCCATGGTATCAACAAAAAGCGGAAGCGCATAAATTCTTTCCGGCAGAGGATTGCCGTTTTTGTCTGTCCCGCCCCAAACAAAATCTTGGGCGGCAACGTCAACAAAAATATCCGTAAAATTCTTAACGGTCATGGCCCAAATGTCTGAACCATCGGTTATAGGAGTAATTTTATCCATGTGCTTGGGCAACCAGGTATTTTCAATCATAAAAATATCCGGTCCTCTGCCCGCCGCCAGCGCGTCAACTAAATCTTTCTCATAATCAACGTAAATCTCTTTATGATATGTTATTTTTACTCCCTTATACGTTTCATTAAATTTCTGGATTAAGGGGACGAAAACATCCGAATCATCAAAAACGCCCCAAAACGCAAGATCCGCCTTTCCTTTTGTCGGATCCTGGCTGCATCCGGGAAAAGCGATGGCGCCAAAACCTCCAAACAGACTCAATATCGTAATCGGAACAACTATATTTAAAATAATCGCTTTTTTCCCCTTTGAGTTCTTTTTGATTTTACGGAAAAAAGACATTTTAAGCTAAATTAAAATTTCCTGAAAATTAGACCGTAATGGAAATCTCCGGCATCAAATTCTCTATCAAGGGCAAAACTTTGCTCCGTGGCCAGCCTTTGCGCTTCTTGTTCAGAAATCCGCCAGCCGCTGTCAGACGTAAAAATCTTCCCTGTTGGCTGCCAATCAATAATCACCATCCTGCCGCCAATTTTTAGAACCCGCCTGGCTTCCTTGATGATATCGGATTTTTTATTTGACTGAAATAAAATATTTGCCAAGAGAACTACATCGCAAGAATCATCGGGTAATTTGGAGCCTCCCGGCACTTCAAGATTGCCGCGCAAAGTCTCAATATTGGCAATCCCGGCAGATAAAGCTTTCTCTTTAACTTCCGTCAGCGCGTCATTTAAAATATCAATTGCATAAATCTTTCCTTCCTGCCCGACCATGGCTGACAGAAGAATCGTAAAATAGCCGTGGCCGCAGCCAAAATGAGCAATCTTTGAAGGACACTGAATCTCCAATTGATTTAAAACTTTCTGAGGATTTAAGAATCCGCCAGTTCCCTGTGCCATTGTTGTTGAAATTTTTGAATGAGGCTCAATGCCGAATGAAATACTTTGTATAATTGGTTCACTCGGTCAAAATGAAAGTTTATTTTCATTTTTCCCTCGTTGCCAATTATAAATTTCATTACAACAATGAGCACCCCGTTAGATAAAAACTAAATTTTTATTTCAATTGTCCTGATTGGTTCTCTAAAAATTTAGCTGAAAAAATATATAGTTCTTATCTAACGGGGTAAAGGTTTTGTAACCCCCGTTAGATAGAGCTCGCAGAGCTCGCTCATCTGATGGGGGACAAAGCCCTTTAAATGCACGTGATCGAAGCCACTTTATCGCCTGGTTCAAGCTTCATAATTTTGACTCCTTGAGTCGCCCGGCCAAGCGAAGAAACGCTGGCCAAAGGCGTTCTTATTGTTTGTCCTTTGTCAGACATGGCAATCAAATCCTGTTCTTCTGGCCCCAAAATTTCGGCAATCACAACCTTACCCGTTTTGCTCGTCACCTGGCACGCTTTTATGCCCGAACCGCCGCGGTGCTGAACTTTAAATTGTTTAAGGTCCGTTTTTTTGCCAAATCCGTTTTCTGTCACCACCAAAAGCTCCATTTTTGCATTCTGGTTTTTCCATCTGGCTCCGATAACTTTCATACTAACCAGCTCATCGTTTCTTTTGAGCAATATCCCCCGAACGCCAGCCGCATTTCGTCCCATGGGCCTGACGTCTTTTTCTTTAAAATGGATGCTTTGTCCTCCGGCAGTCACCAAAATTATTTCATCTTGTCCGCTGGTTGTTTTTGCCCAACGCAGTTCATCCCCTTTTCGCAGGGTGATGGCAATCAAACCCGAACGCCTGACATTGGCAAAATCTTTTATCGTCGTTTTTTTAATTATACCATTTTTAGTAGCCATGACCAAAAAGTTATCCTCAAGAGCCTGTCCGCCAGCCGGCTGACTGTTTTTTTTCAAGTTTTTAAGCAATTCTTTTGTGGCAACTAACGCGGTCACCCGTTCGCCAGGCGCCAACTGCAGAAAATTGACAACTGCCTGGCCCCTGGCCACCCGGCTTCCTTCGGAAATCTCGTAAGCTTTTGTCTGAAAAACCCGGCCAATATTGGTAAAAAAGAGCAGATTATCATGGGTAGAAACACAGGCCAGATATTTTACCGTGTCTTCTTCTCTGGTCGTTATTCCTATCATACCCTTGCCGCCGCGCTTCTGAGCTTTATAATTTTTCGGATTCATTCTTTTGATATAGCCGCCCTGAGTTAAGGTAATAATGCATTCCTCTTGGGGAACTAAATCTTCTTCCTTGAATTCCCCTACAGGCGAAACAAAAACTTTTGTTTTGCGTTCATCTCCGTATTTTTCTTTTATTGCCAAGAGTTCCTTTTGGATTACATCTAAAACTTTCCGCGCGTCTTTTAAAATCGCTTCCAATTCTTTAATCAATTTTATCTTTTCTTTCAATTCGTCTTCTATTTTTTGGCGCTCCAAACCGGCCAAGGTCTGCAGCTTCATTTCTAAAATGGCCGAGGCCTGGGCATCAGAAAATTTAAAACGAGCGCATAAGTTTTTATGGGCTTCTTCTTTTGTCCCCGATTTTTTGATTGTGGAAATTATTGCATCAATATGGTCCAGCGCCTTCTTTATGCCCTCCAAAATGTGAGCGCGCTCTTTTGCTCTGGTCAAATCAAATTGGGTCCGCCGCGTCACCACTTCTTTTCTGTGAATGATATACTGTGCCAAAATATCTTTTAACGAAAGCACCTGCGGCTGCAAACCGTCAACCAAAGCCAAGAGATTCAAATGAAAAGTTTTTTGCAAATCGGTTAATTTATATAAGCGGTTAAGAATTTTTTGCGGGTAGGCTTCAGATTTGAGCTCAATGACAACCCGCAGACCTTCTCTGGAAGATTCATCCCTAATATCCTTAATCCCTTCAAGCTTTTTTTCTTTAACCAATTCGGCAATTTTCTCAAGCAAAACGGCTTTATTGACCTGGTAGGGAATTTCTGTAATCAAAATATAAAAATTCCCTTTTTTAGTTTCCTCAACTTTGGCAATGCCGCGATTGATAACGGGCCCTTTGCCCGTTGAATAAGCCTGGGTCACGGCCGAGCGGTCATAAATTGCGCCGCCGGTCGGGAAATCCGGGCCTTTTATAAACTTCAATAAGTCTTCGCTCGTGGCTTTGGGATGGTCGATTAAATGAACCAGTCCGTCAACCAGTTCCGTTAAATTATGGGGCGGAATGCTTGTAGCCATGCCAACCGCGATGCCCAAAGAACCATTCAACAGAAGCTGAGGCAGTTTGGCAGGCAGAACTGTAGGTTCCTGCCGCGTTCCGTCGTAATTGTCAACCCAATTGACCGTATCTTTATCAATATCAGCCAGCATTTCCTCAGCCAAAGGAGTCAGACGGCATTCGGTATTGTGATTAATGAAGCCATTGCCGACAAAGGAATGGCACTCACTGTCAACCCTCAAAGAATAAACAGTTTCTTTTTTGCGTGTCTCTTTTTCAACTATCGGATCAAACAAATAGTTGTTTGATATCAGACTTTCAAAAATTGACTGGATATTATTTTTTAAAGACGGTCTAACTGCCAGCATCACCTGGCTGCAATTTTGTTCCATATTTGAATAGCGGTCAAAATTGTGTTTTATCGCAAATTCACGAACTTTAAAATCGCCGTTTTTATCAAGCGACGTCCTGACAAAATCGCTAAAGAAAGGAATAAAATCATTCTGAGAATAATCCTTACTAATTCGGTTAATCGCCTTTCTTAACTTCTCTGTTTTTGCGGAACAGGCAAATCCAATTTGGTTTTCAAATACAGAATAATTTTTCAACCCGCGGAGATAAAGTTTATGCATATTCCGCCAGCGATCAAAACGCCTGGCAGGAAAAAGACCAAGCCTTAATAAAATGATATGGAGTCGTTCAATGAATGCCGGGCTGGTAGAGATATAACTCAACTCCGTCATTTTACCGGAATAACTTATACTCCCATCTCCTTCAAAGCATGCTTGCAGAAAAGCCGCTGCTACCGGTTTCGGTGACTGCAGAATTAAAGCAGGCATCGTTTTTTGTGCTGATTTTGCCGGAGCTAGTCCTGTATTTCGCAAAAATTCAACGACGTATCGAGAATGAATTTCTAAAGTGAAGTATGACTTTCTGCCAAAAGAATTTGGCTTCCTCAAAAATTTGTGCAAGCGGCAATCAGGAAAAACGTTCTTCCATTTTTTTTCAAATTGATAGATGAACTCTTTGTCGCTATTACAAAATTCAATTTCATCCTGCTTGACAGTCCCTTCGGAAATCAATGCGCCCAAGATAAAAGCCAATTCTTTGTTCAATTTTTCTGGCAATATTTTCTTTTCTGTCCTTCTGCCAAAATGATTTGGCCAATATCTCTTAAGAGAGACTTCTTCCTGTGGCCAAAGCATATCGGACGTACGATCAATTACGGCAACGTCGCCTTCCTTAATTTGGCTTAAAAGTTTCCACCGAAAGTTAGGCTGATTTGCTGCAAAATCTTTATTCCAAATCAAAATCGGATGATTATATGATCCTCTTAAAGATAGGCCGCTCTTAGTCGTTATTTTTATAATTGGGTGCTGGCCGGAATCAAACCATTTCGAGGCATTGTTTATGGTTTTTTCTCTTGAAAGCACCTTAAATTTAACATCTTCCTCTCCTTGGGAAACTTCCTTGATTGGCACCAAACCATTTTCGGTTACTATTAAAGTATCGCCACTGACACAATATCTCATGGCCGCGGCCGCATCGCCGTCAATGGAACCAAAATTTCCCTGGCCCTGGATCAAGGGGTAGCGCATTGAAAAATCCTGGGCTAGGCGCACAAGAGTGTCATAAACGGCCATGTCGCCGTGCGGGTGATACTTGCCCAAGGTTTCGCCGACAACCGTGGCTGATTTTCTTAACTTTGCATTTGAACGGAGTCCCATGTCCCACATCGCATACAAAATTCTGCGATGAACCGGTTTGAGTCCATCGCGCACATCGGGCAGAGCGCGCCCAACAATAACCGACATTGCATAATCCAGATATGAATCCTTTAATTCTTCGGTTATTTCTTTTGGTTTTATATAACCTAAATCCATATAACTAATTTAAAATTAAAAATGTAAAAATCAAAATTTTGGTATTCGCCTGCGGCGAATTTATAAAATTATCGCGAAGCGATACCTTAATTTTACATTTTAATATTTACATTTTAAACTTTTTTACGGGAGAGCCGATGGCGGCACGGTATTCTGATTTTCTTGCTGCACGCCTGCTCCTTCAATCTGAATTTTTGGCTCATTTTGAACACCCCCATTTAACGACTCAAACAAACTTGATACGCTGGCTTTCAAGCTTTGCCAAAAACTCGGAATTTCATTTTTTATTTCTGAAAAAGATTGGCTCTGTTCTCCAAATTGATTTTGGCTTGCTAAATTATTTTTGCTTTGTCCCAAATCCGTTGTAACCGCCCATAAAATTAAAAAAAGGGTCATAAAAATGGCCACCCCCACCCACATAATTACTACCCTTATGTGCCTCGGCTTATTTTGTATTTTTTCAAGAAAATCAGATAACGACATATTCGTAGTCATATTTTCATGATGACGACTTCCGTTTCTTCTTCTGACAATTCTTTTTTCTTTATTGTCAATTTATCAACTGTCTCTTTTTTGGTAACACCCATTTCTTTTAAAAATTCTTCCAGCCCCTCAAGCTTGATTGAAAGACCGGGGATTTTATAATGCATGGGAATAACAATTTTTGGTTCAATCTGATTAATCAAATCAGCCGCTTCTTCGCCGTTTATTGTAAAAATTCCGCCCACCGGAATCATTAAAATATCAACTCCGTCAATAATTTCAAGCTGGGCGTTATCTATCTTTGTCTGTCCGATGTCTCCCAAATGGCATATTTTTATTCCTTCCATCTCAATCAAATAAATGGTGTTGCTGCCCCGCTCCTTGCCTTCTTTCTGGTCGTGATATGTTAAAAGGCCTGTCACGTTTACTCCTTTTATTTCGTATTCGCCCGGCCCGTCAATGACAAAGGGATTTGAGCTAGCCAGCGCTTCAAGATTATTATGATCGTAGTGATGATGAGAAATAGTAACAATGTTGGCCTGGCCGCGAGGGGGCGTCAACCCAATGCTTTTGTCAAAAGGATCGGTTATTAAAACCGTATCCCCGCTCTGCACCTTAAAACAAGATTGTCCATACCAAGTTATAACCATACCAGGTAGTAGAAATTCGACTAGGTAAAAATTTTTGAATTCAAAAATTTTGACCTAATTCATCCAATAAATTAAATGCTTAAACGCAATATGCCAAAATAGTGGAAATCTATTGCAACCGCGCAAAACAAAAAATGTCGAATTTTCACTACCTGGCATAAACTAAAATTAGGAAATTGATCGATTCCTTGTATTTTTATTTTATCATGGAAACGCCTCCCTGCCAATACTAAAAACTCTTGCAAATTTTTAAGATATAAGTTATATTATATCTGCTTAATAGCTAACAATCGCAGAAACCATTATAGCTTGTTAAAATTTTGCATGAAAAAAATTGAAACAGACACAACAATGAACAACCTTTTATTAAAATCCCCTGTTCTGCCAAAGCAGAACCAGATTGTTTCAGGCACGGTCATTGAGATTGGCAAAAATACTGTATTTTTGGACCTGGGGCCTTTTGGCACCGGCGTTATTTTGGGCCGCGAAATAAAGGAAAATCAGCAAGTAATAAAAATCCTTAAGCCAGGCGAACAAATCCACGCCATGGTTGTTGAGCTTGAAAACGACGACGGATTTGTTGAGCTGTCTTTAAAAGCCGCCAATAAACAGAATACCTGGGAACAATTAAATGAACTGATGCAAAAGCAAGAAGCTATTTCTACAAAAATTACAAAAGCAAACAAAGGAGGCCTGATGGTTGAAATAAAAGGCGTGCCGGGGTTCCTTCCTGTTTCTCAGCTTTCTTATGAACACTATCCCAGAATTGAAGATGCGGATAAAATGAAAATTTTAAATGAATTAAATAAATTTGTCGGCAAAGAATTAACTGTCAGAATTATTGACCTTAATCAAGAACAGCAAAAATTGATTGTTTCTGAAAAAGCGCTTCAGGAATCAAGGCTAAAAGAAACCCTTAAAAATTTCCAGGTCGGCGACCTAATCCAAGGCGTTATTTCGGGCGTAGTTGATTTTGGCGCTTTTGTCAGAATTAGCATTCCTAATGCTCAAACCCAAGACGGAGAGAAAGTTCCTCCGGAATTTGAAAAATCCGAAATCATTGAAGGATTAATTCACATCTCTGAAATTGACTGGCAATTGATTGAAGACCCGCGGGAATTTTTAAAAGTCGGCCAAGAAATTCAAGCAAAAATTATAAGCATTGAAGGCGACCGCCTTTCTCTGTCTTTAAAAGCTTTAAAAAAAGACCCGTGGCTGGAAATTGACGATAAATACAAAAAAGCGCAAATAGTCAAAGGACAAGTGACAAAATTTAATCCGTTTGGCGCATTTGTCCAGCTGGATAAAGATATCCACGGTCTCGTTCATATCTCTGAATTTGGCAATGAAACAAATATGACGCGAATGCTTGAATCCGGAAAAGAATATGAATTTAAAATTCTCTCAATTGAACAAAAAGTTCACAAAATGGCTTTGGGACTCATCAAACCAGCAGTACAAAAAGAAGAGCCAAAAACAGAATAAAATTAACTTCGAAATACGAATCTTTTCATATTCGTATATATTCGAGAGCTCGCCCACCTCGTTGTTGGAATATTAAAAAGACTGGACGGCGAGCAAAATTTGTCCCGCTAAGCGGGATTCGTAACCCAAAATAGAATACCGCTAATTATGAAAAACCTCGCTAAAAATATATTCATCATCTTAATAATTTTTTTGGCAATTTCGGTGATTTTTTCGCTTTTCTCGCAAAAAAATACCTCTCCAAAAGGCATCACTTTAACCGGCCTTGTCCAGCAAATTAATGATGGGAAAGTTTCAAAAATTGTTATTAACGGCCAGGATATAAATGTCACTTTGTCGGACGGCACCCTTGAAAAAACCACCAAAGAAGAGCAGGCCGCTTTGAGCCAAACGTTAAAAGATTTGGGGGCCGACCCGGCAAAAATTCAGCAGGTTCCAATTGAAATTTCCCAGGCTTCCACTCTGACGTTTTGGCTGACGACTCTCCTTCCTTTTATCCTGCCGCTTCTGCTTATCGGCCTTTTCCTTTGGTTCATGCTCCGCCAAGCTCAGCGAGGCGCCAATCAGGCTTTTGGCTTTACCAAATCCCTGGTCAGAATGCTTTCTCCTCAAGATAAAAAAGGCCAACGCACAACTTTTAAAGATGTGGCCGGGCTCCAAGAAGCAAAAGAAGAACTAAAAGAAGTGATTGAATTTCTTAAGCAGCCAGAAAAATTTAAAGCAGTCGGCGCGCATATCCCAAAAGGCGTCCTTTTGGTGGGCCCGCCAGGCACAGGAAAAACTCTCTTGGCTCGAGCGGTTTCAGGAGAAGCCAATGTCCCTTTCTTCCATATTTCCGGCTCTGAATTCGTGGAACTTTTTGTCGGAGTAGGAGCATCTCGCGTTCGTGACACATTTACGCAGGCAAAAAAAAGTGCCCCTTCAATTTTATTTGTTGACGAGCTTGATGCGATTGGCCGCCACAGAGGAGCCGGCCTTGGCGGCGGACATGACGAAAGAGAACAAACATTAAATCAAATCTTAGTTGAGATGGACGGTTTTGATCCGGAAACTCGAGTTGTGGTAATTTCAGCAACCAATAGACCCGATATTCTGGACCCGGCGCTTTTGAGGCCAGGCAGATTTGACCGACGCATAATTTTGGATTTACCCGATATTACCGACCGGGAACAAATTTTAAAAATTCACGCCAAGGACAAACCGCTGACAAAAAAAGTTGATTTGCGCCAGATTGCCGAGCGCACACCCGGGTTTTCGGGCGCCGATTTGGCAAATTTGATGAACGAAGCGGCAATCTTTACGGCCAGAAAAAATAAAAAAGAAATCTCCATGGAAGAATTGATTCCTTCGGTTGAAAAGGTATTGCTGGGCCCGGAAAGAAAAAGTCATATCTTAAACGAAAAAGAGAAAAAAATTGCTGCCTGGCACGAAGCCGGCCATGCTTTAGTCAACGCTTCCCTGCCCCATACCGACCCAGTCAGAAAAGTTTCGATCATTGCCAGAGGCCGGGCCGCCGGATATACGCTGAAACAGCCAACCGAGGATAAACACCTAAGAACTAAAACGGAATTTCTTGAAGAACTCACAGTTTTGATGGGCGGCTATGCGGCCGAAAAATTGATTTTTGGGGAAATAACGACCGGCTCGTCCAACGATTTGGAACAGGCAACGGATCTGGCCAGAAAACTTGTTACCCGTTTTGGCATGAGCGACAAATTGGGCCCTCGGACATTCGGCGAACAGGAAGAGCTGATATTTTTGGGCAAGGAAATTGTCACAGAAAAAGATTATTCAGACAAAACTGCCGCTCAAATTGACGATGAAGTAACTAAATTCATTTCCGATGCCCAAAAAGTTGCCCAAAATATTGTCATTCAAAAAAGAACTCTTCTGGATAAAATCGCTAACGAATTGATTGAAAAAGAGACGATAGAAAAAGAAGAATTTGAGAGAATAATGGCGCAAGGCCAATAAACCCCGTTAGAAAGGACGGGGCTTTATACCCCGCCTTTTCTAAAGGGTATTCAATTTTTGATTCACAACTTTTTCATCTTTCTAACGGGGTAAAAATCGCTTACCATGTGCTCTCAAACTTGAGCGCGCCTGACTTGAAAAGGTGCGTTCTTATTTATATACTAACTACAAGGACGGGCGCATAGCTCAGTGGTAGAGCACGACTCTTATAAAGTCGGGGTCCTTGGTTCGATCCCAAGTGCGCCCACCCTTCGTCGTAAAACTCCTCAGGGTAAACTAAGTTATCTAAAGGGCAATTAGCTCAGTTGTAAAACG
>PEYL01000074.1 GCA_002774415.1 Candidatus Portnoybacteria bacterium CG08_land_8_20_14_0_20_40_83
AAAAAATGTTTTGGCGGAATAGTTGCTAACACCGAACGGAATTATCGCGGACGCTGGGTTTGTTTTGAGAAGAGAAGTAAAGATTTTAAGGATAACTCTTTTGAAAGCTGGACTGATTTGATATTGTAGACCGCGCGCCAGCTTCGTTGGCACGAAATTCGGCGGCGGCGGAACCCCAGAAGCAGAACGCTTTGCGTTCGCTACGGGGCAAGAAGCGAGGGCGGGCCCCGAAGGAGAAACTTCGTTTCCCTACGGGGTAAACAAAAATTCTTCCTTTTTGCTTGCCCCGTAGCAAGCCGAAGGCTTTGCTATGGGGCCCGCCCGAGCTTAAAAGTTTTTCAAAATTCAGCGTTCGGATTTTCCTTGAAAAAAGTTCGGATTTCGTTCAGCGTTCGGAGCCAGTCTTTTCTTATCAGAACCTTAGATTCTCCCGGCAATCTTTTGACTTCATTTTAATAATTCGCTATAATCTGCTATAGTTGATATATCGGATTATGACTATGACAAAAAATAACAGGTTAGACAGAAGACTTCGGCAAATACCGGCTGAAATCTGGTCAAAAATAACAAAAATTGATGAATTAAAGGGACAATGGGTTGCCGGGGCCCGGCTCTCTCCCCAAATTTTAAGCCGTCTCAAACGGTCGGTTTTGATTACCTCAACCGGCGCTTCCACTCGCATTGAAGGCGCTAAGCTTTCCGACGAAGATGTCGAAAAACTGATGCGCGGCATCGATATTCAAAAGTTCGCCGACCGCGACAAGCAGGAAGCGAAAGGTTATTTTGAGTTGCTTGAAAATGTTTTTGATTCTTGCCTGTCCGCCAAAGCTTCAGCGTCGGCGGAGAAATCCCTAAAATTTTCAGAGAATACCATCAAACATTTTCACAAAGAGCTTTTAAAGTATGTAAAAAAGGACGAGCTTCACAGGGGCGATTACAAAAAGGAAGACAATAAAGTGCATATGATTAACGCGGCCGGTGAATCCGTTGGCGTTCTTTTTGATACTACACCGGCCTATCTTACGCCAAAAGAAATGCAGGAGTTGGTTGAGTGGACCGGAAGAACTCTGGCCGAGAAAAAATATCATCCGCTTCTTATTGTGGCTAACTTTCTTGTTGAGTTTTTGCAGATTCATCCATTTAAAGATGGCAATGGCCGGCTTAGTCGTGTTTTAACCAATCTGTTGCTTCTAAAAGAAGGATATGAGTATATGCCTTATATTTCGCACGAGAAACTGGTGGAAGATAACAAACCGGAGTATTATGTGGCGCTTCGTAAAAGCCAAAAAACATTTTTACCCGCCGGAGCCTCGGCGAAGGAGGGCAAAACAAAACGCGAAAATATCATCCCGTGGCTGGATTTCTTTTTAACTATTTTTTTAAAACAATCAGAAATGGCTATTGATCTTCTCTCAAAAGAAAACATTGAGCGGCTGCTTACCCAGAAACAGCTTGCTGTTTGGGATTACCTTCAAAAAGCCGACAGAGCCACGCCGCGCGAAATTTCTGAAAAAACAAAAGTTGCTTATCCTACCGTCAGGCAAGCGCTTGATAAATTACTCCGTCTCAAAAAAATCGAGCGAATCGGACAAGGTCGTTCAACGAGTTATAGGAAATTATGAGAATAAAAGATTTACCAAAAGCATGCCCCGTAGTTCCGCCCGAAGCAGAAAAGGTGTCAGGTACCGTTTTTCAACCCCGCTCCATCGCTTCCCCGGTTAGATACAAGATTATTCTAACGGGGCGAGCGGCCAGCATACAACAACATACCAACAAACTGGAGTATGTTGGTATGTTGTTTGACTAATTTATTATACACGAATCTATGAACTATCTGTTTATTCTTATCGCCATTATATTTGTCCTTGTTTTGATTATTTTTATCCTTGCGCGCCGAGAAGCGGAAAAGCACGGGACAGGGACGGCGGGGGAGTTTGTCGGCATTTGCAAATCGGCAATTGAGACGGCTTCGCAGAAGGAGGAGCGCAAGCAAAGGATAATGGCGTTGCTTGGGGGAAACGAAATCCCTCCCCCTTCGGGTACTCCCTTTACAAAGGGAGAATGGGGAAACGCCGAAATCCGCCAGGCGCTCGGCGTTTCCAGCCGCACGGCCGTGCGCTATTTAGACGAATTAGAAAGAGAAGGAAAAGTGGAACAAGCCGGCAAAATCGGCCGCGCCGTCACCTACCGCCTTAAACAATAAAACATCCTTATAAACTTGAGAACGTAAGGATATCGTGTATAATGCAATTATGGCGAAAATAAAAACCGCAAAACAAATGGAACGGCATCTCAAGGGTATTTCAAACCATTACCGTATTGAAATATTACTTCTTATCGCCGAGCGCGACGGCATAACTTTGGAAGATATTGTTGAAACGCTTGGAGCGAATGAAAAAACTATCGGCGAACATACGCGGCGGCTTTATCAGGCAGGACTCCTTAATAAAAAATACCACGGCAAATTCGTGGAGCATACTTTGTCGCCTTACGGTAAAACTTTCGTCCGCTTCTTGAAGTCATTCCAGCGGATACAATAACATCTTTACAAACTTGAGAATGTTGGTATGTTTTTTGTTCCTCTCTGGCCAATACGCCAGAGGAGTGGCGTATTGAAAAAACTATGGATACTATCAAGGAATGTTTTGATACAATTTTGTGCGGTGATAAAGAAACAAGTCGACTGGCGGCGCGCGGAGTAAGAAAGCTTGTGTATAGTTCGTCAGCGTCGGGCAAAGAAAAATATGAGGAAATTGCCGCCTTAGTCAGAACCGCGCCGGAAAATTACGCGCAAATCTCCGAAGATTGGCGGCAGGAAAATTTTGTCATGGCGACCTCGGTCATTTATTTTTTGCATGACAGAGAAAACCAACCCGATTTTCTTTTTCCTTGGTTATTTCAGTTATTACAGCATTCCAACGGATATATTCGTCACGCCGCGGTGAAAATGATTTGCCACGAAATTGGGCCGTTGACTTATCATATTCGTTTTCCGCACGAAAAATCCAATTGGCACAAATTTTCTCCAGAGCAAGCCAACAGGATTTTATATTCTCTTTCCGCGAGTTTAAATGGCTTGCTGTCTGTTTTGTGGCAACCGAAATACAAAAGATATAAATACATTGATTCTCTGCCGCCAAGCCCCTATAAATCGGTGCAGATGGTCTTAGCCGAGCTGGAAGATTCTTGCCAAGAGCAAAATTTAAATTGGAAGTAAGGATTGTCCTTACTTCCAGTGGACGATTTGTTTATTTGGTTCGATTCGGCAAGGAGTACAAAGCTGTGCCCTTGGGTCAATCGCTCGCCCCGTTAGAAGTCCGATGCGTTTATTTACCCCGTTAGAGATTAATCTCTAACGGGGCGTATCGGCCAGACACCTTTGGTATCTTACTTCTAACGGGGCTCGCCACGGGGGCACACCCGCCTTCGCCAAGGCTACGGACGGGCAGGCAGCGGGCAGAAACGGCGACCCCAGTAGTAGAGCAAGGCTCACTACGGGGCAGGCAAAAAGCGTAATAA
>PEYL01000056.1 GCA_002774415.1 Candidatus Portnoybacteria bacterium CG08_land_8_20_14_0_20_40_83
TATTCAGCCGTTATTTTTAAAAGTTTGGAATTTGATGCTAGATTTTGGAGAAATAAAATTTGTAGCCATTGCGCGGGAAAAAAATAAAGAAGCGGATAGATTAGTTAATCAGGCGCTGGATGCAAAACAGGAGAATTTATTTTAATTTGAAAATTTATCCACAGAAAATAATTGATTGACAAAAAGCTAAGCCGAGTTTAAAATAGATTTATATTTTAACAAAGACAGGAGGTGATTTTGATGAGATGGATGTTTCCTCATGCAACCCATTGCTCAAGCTGCGGATCGAGTACCTTGTCCTGAGCAAGACGCTAAACGGCTCAAAAAAGAGTAGTAAAAAGGTAGCGCTGAGGCCAAGAATCTTCTTGGCCTCTTTTTCTTTTTTGGATATTCTCTAATTCGCGCGAATTAGAGAAAAGGATGGAATTTGACATTATTATTTATTTTTGGTAATATAGAATCAACTCAAGCAGGCAGAAGTTACCCTTCGCACGAGCGAGGGGAGGAAAGTCCGGGCTTTCTCTTGACATAATGTCAGGATAAAAAAGTAGCGGCTAACAGCCGTCCGCCGCGAGGCGCGAGGTGCGAACAGCGACGTCCAAAACCGAAAGGAATTGGATATCCCGTCAGGGATAAATCTTAATGGCAACATTGAGAATGAAACGGCTAAATCCTTACTGGATGCAAGATCAAACTTATGAGATGCAAGCTTGTCTCGTAGAGAAAAGTAGATCGCTAGATCCCGACGGTAACGTCGGGACCAGATAGATGACTTCCAATACAGAACCCGGCTTATTACCTGCTTGCCCCCACACCTGTTTCGACAGGTAAAAAAGGGCTTGCCCCCATATCTGATTATTCAGGTGTGGGGGCTTGGGTTTTTTGTTTGCCGGGTAGTAGAAATTCGACTTTATTAATAGGTCACCATCGAAAAAACCTTTTTCAATATTTTTATAAGTTTAACGCAAAAATGAGTATTTTTATTCGCTTTGCGAATTGTCAAATTTTCCAGGTAGTAGAAATTCGACTCGTTTTGTTTTTTGTTGCCTTCGGCAACCAGTCGAATTTTCACTACCTGGTTTTCACTACCTGGTTTGCAAAATTATAAAAAAAAGCATAAGATAAAAATAACAATATGAAGCGTTCAGAATTAATTTTTACGGCAATATTGGTGCCGGTAGATTTTTTAATGCTTGTTTTGGCTGGCTTGCTTGCTTATGGTTTGAGAACAAGTTCTCTTATTGCAAAATGGCGGCCGGTTTTGTTTTCTTTAAATCTTCCCTTTGAGCGTTATTTTGGTTTGGTATTGCTGGTTTCTTTAATCTGGCTGGCAGTTTTTGCGGTTGTCGGGCTTTATTCAATGAAAAGAAATAATAAGTTGCTTGAGGAATTTTTTAGAATTGTTATTGCTACTTCTGCCGGTTTGATGGTGGTCATCATATATATTTTTGTAAAACGCGAATTTTTTGATTCGCGATTTTTGATATTGGCCGCCTGGATTTTGACGATTTTTTTTGTCAGCTGGGGAAGACTGGCTGTAAGAGCAGTGCAAAAATATCTTGTCGGCAGATACCATTTTGGCGTACACAATGTTGTCGTGGTGGGCGGCGATGGGATTTCGGAAGAAATAATCCACGAAATAGAAAATAGGCCTTCTTTGGGCTATTATCTGATAAAATATTTTAAAAATCTTGACATGGAAGAAATTAGAGAAACAGTCGAAGGATTTTCTGTTGACGATATAATTTTAGCCAACCCCGATTTTTCGCGCGAAAAAGTTCTAGAATTAATCGGTTTTTGCGAAGACAAAAAAATAAATTTTAAATTTGTGCCCAACCTTTTTCAAACGCTGACAACCAATATTGATTTTGACACCTTGGCGGCCGTGCCTCTGATTGAGCTCAAAAGAACATCGCTTGACGGCTGGGGCAAAATAATAAAACGGATAATTGATATTTTTGGGGGTGCTTTTGGCATAATAATTTTTTCACCGGTTATGGCAGCGATTGCAGTTTTAATTAAATTGGATTCGCCGGGCCCTGTAATTTATAAAAATGAGCGAGTTGGACCAAAAAACAATTTCAATACCTATAAATTCCGTTCAATGAAAATTGAGTACTGTACAGGAAATGGATATGACAAGTCTGGGCAGGCAGACAGTTTTGAAAATGAACTGATAGAAAAGCAAAGTATTCGAAGCGGACCTGTCTATAAAATTGCCGACGATCCGCGCCGCACGAGCCTAGGCCGATTTTTGGAAAAAACAAGCCTGGATGAATTACCGCAATTTTTTAATGTGCTAGTAGGCAATATGAGCCTGGTTGGACCAAGGCCCCATCAACCAAAAGAAGTGGCAAAATATGAAAGATGGCATAAAAAAGTTTTTAATATCAAACCCGGCGTCACGGGTCTAGCCCAAATTTCCGGCCGTTCGGAAATTGATTTTGACGAAGAAGCAAAAATTGACACCTATTATATTGAGAATTGGTCTTTGGGTCTTGATTTTAAGATTTTATTAAAAACGCCTCTGGCAGTTTTGTTCAGAAAATCAAAAGTTTAGGTTAACAATATGTCAATTGAACAGCCCAAAATGCAGGAAACATCAGAAGATCAAGATAAGAATTTAAAACTGGAAGAAATAAGACAAGAAGTTGAAAATATCGGCGATAGAATAGGCAGACCGATTGATGAAGGTATTAGAGAAACTGTGGCAATGTTTAAAGCGAACGAATTACCGACATCTGATTCATGCGAAGGTCACGTTGAAAGAGGCTTACCCGTCCCTTATGTTGAGGTGTCTGCCCCAAATGAGCCGCAAGAAAGATTTGTCGGCCAAAACGAGGTTTTTGAAAAAGTAGCCAAGAAATACAACATAACTCCAGAAGAAGCCAAAACATCAAAAATTGACGAGGCATATTGGGAAGCGATGAAAGAATGTTCACAGAATGAAGAAACAGAAGAATATAAAAAATGGAACGAGGAGAATGAAAAATTGTTGGCTAAAGGGCAAGGACTTTTGGAAGAATTCTATAAAGAGAGACAAGTCGAGCCGAATGTCAAATTGCAAATCGAGGAAGGAGTAGGAACTTACAGAATTCATAACGGCGGAGAGGATTATCAGTCAATTATTGAAGAAGAGCAAGAATATTCAGACGAAGAAAAGAAAGTTCGCTCGGAAAAACTTGAAAAATACCGTTCGGAAATGAAAGAATTTACAGAATTTTTGCGGGAAAAATATTTGGAAGATAATATTAATATCAATAAAATTATGAAAAATCCTTGGGAAAAACAATTAAATAATAAACAAGAGGGGCATCAGGAACATCAAGCGGAATCGATTGCAGAAAGCGAGTTTAAAGAAAAAACAAACAAGATGATGGACGATACTTTAATAAGCAATATTAAAGACCCTAGTTTTGATTTGGAAAATCCAGAGGACAAAGAATGGTATGATGGTATAATTGGTGCAAAAAATATGCTCCAAGGAGGCCTTTATGTTGAGCCTCGATTTTTTGTCGGGCCCGACGGTGCAAGAGTCCCTAAGTCTTTTGAAACGCCGGAGGGCTTTTTAAAAGAAAGATTATCAAGATATGAGGAAGATATAGAAATAAATAAAAAAAAGCCTGGCTACTTGACCGATACGATGGAAAAAAGAAACCTCGAACAAATTAAGGAACTGAATTCTCTTTTAAAATTTATAGAAAATAAAAAAGTATAAAGCCGGAAGAAGAAGAGATAACGCCGGAAGAAGCACCAGAAACAGAAGAAAAGCTTGAGGGTGAGGAATTATTGAAGCATCAAATAGAAAATAATTCTTATTCGGAAGCTAAAAATATTAAAGAAGAAGTAGCTTTATTTTTAGATAGTCTGGACAGACACAATGTAAAAACAGATTTAAGTATATACAAGGAAGAGTTGGGCGAAATTCTGTATAGAAAAGGCATCGAATACGATCCAACTAAAAGACCTGAATTTCCGGAAAAGGATAGAGCGATTTTGGAACCTTTATGGAATTTCAGGAAAGAGCTTGATGAGTGGAATACTTTTACAGAACCTATTGTTCGAGATTACCGTAAAAGAATATTTGAATATTTATACTCCACTTTTGGCGTAGTAGAAAATAAACCGAATGACGGAGAAAAACTTAATAGTAAAGAGCACAGGGCGGTGACAGTAGAAGAAACAAGCAATCAATTTTTAGATAAATTGATAAAAAAAGTAATCAAACCCGGCTACAAAATTGATGACAAGCTATATGAATATTACAAAGAAAGCTTTTTGGCTGAAGATAAACAGAAGCAAGAAGAATTTCGGAAAATTAAAGATGAAATTCCACGGGAAGAGTTTGATAAAAAATATGATGAATATTTAAAGTGGAAAAAACGATATGAATTTACAAAAACAATTAGGCCGGCAGATGTCGTTATGTATAAATATAAGCCGGAAAGCCAAAAATAAATAAAGTCGCAAATACGAAATATATTTCGGTCGAAGTGAAATAGTTTAAAATTTATTCCGAATAGAAAATGCGCGTAGCACTGGTTCATGATTATTTAAATCAATATGGAGGGGCAGAGTCGCTCCGCATTCCCTTCGGTCTGCTTCGCTCCTTAAAACCCCTC
>PEYL01000061.1 GCA_002774415.1 Candidatus Portnoybacteria bacterium CG08_land_8_20_14_0_20_40_83
GCGTTGGCAACTGTATAAATTATGCCTCGCGGTTATTATAATTGGACTTTTAATGTTGTAGTCCGTTTTCTTAAGGATAATTATTTCATTCTGAATTACACTGAAGGAAGCCATTATTTTTATATTGGACATTACGGGGGCAATTTTAGACAGGTATGTGTGTCATTTCACGGTAGCCGCGCTATTAGCCCAAGGACACTGAAAGGCATTATTCGTCAGTCGGGTATACCAAAAGAAAAGTGGTTAGAGACTTAATGAGAATCCGTGAGAAAACACGGATTTTATATTTTGTCCAATGGACTTAATTAAGAAACTGCTTAAAAAACTAATCCCTAATTTTATCTTCAGCCTGTACCATTGGAAAATGGCTTATTTGGGCGCGATTTTATATGGTTTTCCGTCGCGAAAATTAACTGTGATTGGGGTAACCGGGACAAAGGGCAAGACCACCACTTGTAATTTGCTCGCGCAGATATTGCAGGGGGCGGGATTTAAAACCGGCATGGCAACGACAGTAAATTTTAGAATTGGGGATAAAGAGTGGATAAATGAATATAAGCAGACGATGCTGGGTAGGTTCAAGTTGCAAAAATTGTTGCGGCAGATGGTGGTCGAAGGCTGCCAATACGCCGTCATAGAAACTTCTTCGGAGGGTATATTACAATATAGACACAAGGGAATTAATTATTCTGTCGCGGTTTTTACTAATTTATCACCAGAACATATTGAACGGCACGGTTCTTTTGAAAAATACAGGGAAGCAAAGATGAAATTGTTTGAAGCGGTGGCGAGGAAAAAAGATGGAATTGGGGTTTATAATTTGGATGACAACAATGCAGAGTATTTTTTGAAAATACCCGTGGCTAGTCAAATTGGCTATTACAATAACACACCTCACCCCAACCCTCTCCTCAACCGAGGAGAGGGGGAAAATCCACCCCAACCCTCCTTTGTTAAAGGAGGGAGTGTTCCTCTCTTTGAAAAAGGGAGGTTGGGAGGGATTTATCAAATATCTAATATTAAATTATCTCCTAACAAAACCGAATTTGATTTTAATAATAAGCCCTTCGACATGGCTCAGGGTAAACATTTTGAAATGCCTTTAATTGGCGAATTTAATGTCTATAACGCCGCGGCGGCGATTTGCGTGGGGCTTTTGCAAGGAATAGGGATGGGGGAAATTAAAGAGATTTTAAAACATGTCAAGCCAACCCCTGGCCGTCTGGAAGTTGTAAATGCCGGTCAGCCGTTTACTGTTATTGTTGATTACGCTCACGAGCCGGCTTCCTTGGAAGCAGTTTATAAAGCTCTCAAAATTTTTAATCCCAGAAAAATTATTGCCCTTTTGGGAGCGCAAGGCGGAGGCCGGGATAAAGCGAAAAGGCCGATTTTGGGAAAAATCGCGGGGGAGTACGCGGATACGGTGATAGTAACAAATGAAGACCCGTACGATGAGGACCCACAGGAGATTATTGATGATGTGGCTGCGGGAATATCTTCTTTGTGTCATTCCCGCGAAAGCGGGAATCCAGAATCCTGGATTCCGGCTCAAGGCCGGAATGACAAAAAGGAGAAACCGGCAGTTTTCAAAATTATTGATCGTCGTGAGGCGATAAAAAAGGCGTTATCATTGGCTCAAGTAGGAGATATTGTTATAATAACCGGCAAAGGGGGAGAGGTCTGGATGTGCGTTGAAAATGGCAAAAAAATTCCTTGGAATGAACGACAAATTGCTGAACAAGAACTGGGCAAGCCCGATTGACAATAAGCGGTGTGGTATGGTATCATTTACACACATAGATAATATCAATATTTTCTTTAAAAAGGAGGGGCAAATGAGAAAAAAATATTTTATTGCGGCGTTAAGTCTTTTATCGGTATTCATCATCTGTCTTTATTTTGTGAGTCTTAGCGTAGGGAAAGAAGGCAAAGAAGTTCTTTTTATTTTAAGTTCACTTGGAATGACCATTGTAGTAATCGTGATTGGATGGGTAGTTATAAAAATGGATGAGTTGCCGGATAAGGTATTTAAGGTAAGGCGCGGCTCTGAGCGGGAAAGGAGGGAAAAATGGCAAAAGAAATTTTAGTATGTACTGATTGTGCGGTTTTCGTTCCTTTGAACTCGCCAACCAATACGGCTCCTCGGTACACAGGCGAAATTGGCGATAATCCTAAAACGAGGAAAGAAATTTTAGGTCAAGATGACCTTAGAGATTTTAGAGAAAAACATCAAGGGCACAATCTCCTGGAGGCCGGAAACGAGGCGTACAATAATTAAATCCAATCACAAAGGCTAAAACATTAAATTTAAGTTTTAGCCTTATTTTTTTCTTAAGAAATCAGTGATATAGTAAAGGTATGGACAAAAAATATGAAATTTTAGACCACCCAGCGGACCTGAAAATTAAAGCTTTTGGTAAGGATTTAGCCGAGGTTTTTGTGAACGCGGCGCTTGCGATTGCTGATCAGCAAACGCGCTTTTTGGAGCTTGCTCCAAAAAGCGCAAAAAAAGAGGAAGAAATTTTAATTGAATCGGATGGCTTTGAATCGCTTTTGGTTGACTGGCTGAGCGAAATTTTATATCGCAGCGAAATTAATAAAAAAGTTTATAATAATTTTGAGGTAACGGAATTTTTAGAAGATCCGTACAAAATAAAGGCGAAAATAAAAGGCATTGCCGTTGAGTCAAAAAATATAGATATCAAAGCAGTAACTTATCATAATTTGGAAATTAAAAAGATAAGCGACCATTGGGAGGCGGTGATCGTGTTTGATATTTAATTTAAATATTTAGACGTGCGACGTCCAAAAATTGACGCCAATGTCGGGACGTCGCACGTCTGCAGTTTATAATGGCTTCAAAAAAAGATTTAATTAAAATCACCGATTATCTCTGGGAAATTCCCAAAAGTTTTCGGGATGATATGAAAGTTCCGGCCAGAATTTATGTTTCGGAAAAAATGCTGGAAGGAGTGTTTAGGGATGAGTCAATAGCTCAGTTAATAAATGGATGTACTTTGCCCGGGATAATAAAATATGGAATAGCGATGCCAGATTGTCACGAAGGTTACAGTGTCCCAATTGGATTTGTTGGAGCAATAAGGACTTCAGATGGTATTATTTCGCCTGGCGCGTGTGGATTCGACATAAATTGCGGAATGAAATTACTAAAGTCAGAATACACGGAAAAAGAAGTCAAACCTTATTTAGATAAATTGGCAACTGAAATTCAAAAAGAGGTTCCTTCTGGTCTTGGTCGTGGGAGACAAATTAAATTAAGTATTAAACAAATCGATAAAATTTTAGAAGGCGGCGTTCCTTATTTAGTCGAAAAAGGTTATGGCGAAAAAGAGGATATTGAAAATTGTGAGGCAAATGGTAGATTAGACTGGACTGATGCTTTGGCAGTTTCTAATTATGCTAAAAATAGAGGACGTGATCAGGTTGGTACGCTTGGATCCGGAAATCATTTCCTTGAACTTCAAAAAGTGGCTGAAGTTTTTGATGAAAACGTAGCAAGGAGGTTCGGATTGTTTAAAGATCAGATTGTGATTATGGTGCATTGCGGGTCGAGAGGACTTGGGCATCAAGTTTGTACAGATTATTTAAGGACAATGATACCAGCCATGCAAAGGTATGAGATTAAAGTTCCGGATAGAGAATTTGCCTGTGTTCCGTTTAATTCTTCGGAGGGTCAAAGATATTTTGCCGCCATGGCTTCTGCAGCTAATTATGCTTGGGCTAATCGTCAAATGATAGCTCATTTTATCAGAAAAGCCTGGAAGTCAGTTTTAGGAGAAAAAGCTTCGCCCTTGGTGGCGTTATATGATGTTGCCCATAATATCATTAAAAAAGAAAAATATATAATTGATGGAAAAGAAACCGAAGTTGCTGTCCATCGCAAAGGCGCAACGCGGGCTTTTCC
>PEYL01000002.1 GCA_002774415.1 Candidatus Portnoybacteria bacterium CG08_land_8_20_14_0_20_40_83
CTTCTTTGGTTTTTCGCAAAAGCTCTCGCTCAACATACTGCGCATCGGCTTTATCCGGCGCAATGCCCAAATCCGATAATTTTTGTGAAACTATCTGCTTATTTTCTTCAAAAATTTTCTCGGGCACGCCTTTTTTGCCGGTTAATTTTTCCATCTTATCAAATAATTCAACTAATACCGGCTCGGGCGTCCGCAAAAGTTTGGCGATATATTCTATGGGATTCATGAAGCTAATTCAAAATGCAAAGTGCAAAAATCAAAATGACAAATCAAAATTCAAAAATTTTAAATTTTGCATCGTCATTTTGCACTTTGATTTTTGATTTTTGAATTATTTGAAAACACTGTTACCTCCTAAAAACTAAACCAGACAAAAAATATTATATTCGATACGACTTCACTTCAACGCGTTTCCACGGCCCCCACTCCCCATGTTTCAACAATCCTGTTTTTGCTCCAAGATTCTGAACAGTACCGGTCGCATTGGCTGTGCCAAGCTGGATGGCATAAGGAATTTTTTCTACGTTTGGCTTGTCTACCTTTTGTATTAAACCAGCAATAAATCCCGAGCCAAAAGCATCGCCCGAACCGGTCCTATCAATAATATCAGATTTTGGAATTCCGGCGCTGTAAATATCATGTCCGTCAGAAACCATCACTCCTTCCGGCCCCTTGGTCATAACGGCAATTCCTTTAACCCAGTTGTCCAGGCGTTTAAAAATTTCTTTTTCCGCATTATAAGGAAGACAGGTTAAGCTGGTCGCCTCTTCTTTGTTTAAAATGAAAACGTCAATTTTATTTAAAATGGGCTCCAATTTATCTATGCCCAGCTTTAACTGCGCGTCGCCGGGATTTAAGGCAATTTTTATTTCCTGCTCGTGGGCAAAATTAATCAATGGCTCAAAAATTTCCGCGGAGCGTCCGGAAAGCCCAGAAATATAAAACCAATTTGCTTTTAAATCTTTCCAGGAGATTTCCTCTTTGCGTAAATCGTGGCTGGCTCCTTGATAAACTAAAATTGTCCGTTCGCCTCTGGGCACGGAAAGAATAACCGAATAAGCGGTTTTTAATTTTTTATCTTTTAAAATAAATCCCGTGTTGACGCCAATTTTTTTTAATTCATCTATCACCGCACTACCGCTCGGGTCATCGCCCACTTTTGTAACACAAGCGGTTTTTAGTCCCTGCAAAGCAAAAGTAGCGGCCGTATTTGTCGCCCCGCCGCCCGAAGCAAAAACAATATCGTCAACATAAATTTTTGCGCCCGAAGGCACGCAAAGCCCTTTGCCCGTAACAAAATCATCAGATTTTAAGCTCTGAAAATTCTTGCTCGTGACGAACATATCTCTGGTGGCCGAGCCGAATGTTATAATGTCAAACATATAATTAATTCAAAATGCAAAAATCAAAATGCAAAATGACAATGCAAAATTTAAAAATTAATCAATATTGTCAATTAAATTATAAATGCAGAAAATTATTATTACTCCAGCTAGCAGCATGCCGAAAAAAATCCATCTCCGACTAAAAAACATATAAACTAAAAGGAGAATATATATAAATATAAAAAATGCAAAGATCAAAGATTGCAGATTAGGTGGAATTATTAATAAACAAATAAAAATTACAAAAAAAGCAAAAAAAATAAAAACAAAACCTCTTAAGAAATCTATACTACGTTCCCGTTTTGAATCATAATTTTTCTTATGCCAAATATCCCAAAAACTTGTTTTTTGCGGGGTGGTTTGTTGAGGTGTTTCCGTATTTTTTTATCTCCTCCCCTCCTCAGACTCGCTCCGTTAGATGTTAAATATCTAACGGGGTAAAGAGGGCTTTGGGGGAAGTGGTGATGCGATTTTATAGACTCATCACCTCATCCTACCCCTCTCCTCGCTTGAGGAGAGGGAAGTATTTATTTTAAATTATCAATTATTTTTAGCAAAATCCCTTCTAAATTATTATTGATTTCGTTGTCCCAAAATCTTAAAACCCTAAATCCTAATTTCTTTAAGTAATTATCCCGTTCTACATCGTAATCGCGTTGGGCTTCTATATGCTGGCTACCATCTATTTCAATAATCATACGCCTTTCCGGACAATAAAAATCAACAATGTATTTTCCGATAGAATGCTGCCTGCGGAATTTATGGCCTAACTGATTATTTCTTAATCGCGACCAAAGAATTGTTTCTTGAGGGGTTGATGGTTTTCTAAGATTTTTACGGAACTGCTTTTTATTTAAAAGATTATGAATTTTTCTCATATCAACACCTCGCCCTACCCCTCATCTGAGGGGGGAAATAAATTACAACGCTTTCAGTATTTTCTCCTTCAAACTCTTGGGATCAAATCCCGCCAATTGATATACTTCATTAACCGGGCCTGATTTCAAAAATTCTTTAACCCCAATGGCGCGCTTTTCATAATTTCCGGGCATCAAAAATCTGTATAAAAATCCCGGCCAGCCGTTGTGAAGCGCAATGACATATTGACGTTCTTCGTCCGACAAAATAGATTGCGCTTTTTGCGGTTCTTTTTCGCAAAGCTCTTCGTAAAGCTCGGGCGACGTGACGGCAATAATTTTAATATCCAGATTGGTTTCCAAATCGGGCAAAATTTCCAAAACATTCGCCATGACTTGCCCGCCGCAAATTGCCAGAATTTTCTTTGGTTTGCCATTTCCGCTGAATGGTTTATAAACATAAGCGCCGTTAATTGCCCCTCTAGCTTCCGGGATTGTATACCCTGAGCTTGTCGAAGGGCCTCGAGCAAGCACCGGCGTTGGCGGCCTCATCACAGAAAGCGCAATCGGCTCGCCTTTTTCCATTGCATAAAAAAGCATCTCAATTGTTTCGTTTGCATCCATTGGTTTAAAAACTTTAATTCCCGGCAAAGCGTCAAAAAGCGACAT
>PEYL01000058.1 GCA_002774415.1 Candidatus Portnoybacteria bacterium CG08_land_8_20_14_0_20_40_83
CCATTATCGGTATTCTGGCTACAATTGTGCTCGTCTCATTAAACACCGCAAGAGTTAAGGCGAGAGATGCTCGACGTCAATCCGATATGCACCAAATCGCTTTGGCAATGGAAATGTGTTATGATGATACAGCTTGTAATGGTGGTGCCGTAGGACAGTATCTAGAAGTTACAGCAGTCACTGGGCCAACTGCGATAGGAACTTATATGCCTGTTGTTCCCACTACTGCAGGTGGCGCTGGCACTGCTTATAGCTGGGTTGTTAATACCGGAAATCAAAGTAAATATTTAGTTTGCGCTGCGCTTGAAATAAGTGGAGCTGGGTATGTTTATTCTACCCAAAATGGAACAAAGACTGTAACTGGAACTTGCCCAACCGTTTTAGAGTAAGAACTGATTGCCTCGCTTTAGCGGGGCTAGACAAGTTGCTACTGCATCAACAGAAGCAAATTGTCACTCAGGTTCTGATTTTATTTTTAATTTAAATTTTATTATATAAACGAAGAACAGCCCTTTTTATATTGGACTGTTCTTTTGTTTTCTTAAAACCTGTAACTTGTGGAAAAAGATTTGTTTAAAGGAGGCCAAAAAGATATAATAAAAATAAGGTTCCGTTCTCAAGCAGATTTTTTAGAGTGAAAAATAAAATTTTAAAAAAATCAAAAATTATGATTAAATTTTTAAATAAAAAATCCTTAAGTTTCACCCTCACGTCAAAATTTGGTCTGGGCCGTCAAAAGCAAGCAAGCTTTACCTTAATCGAACTTTTGGTCGTCATTGCCATTATCGGCATTTTGGCTACCATTGTCCTTGTTTCATTATCAAATGCCCGGACTAAAGCCAGAGATGCTCGGCGTGAAACCGACATGCATCAATTCTCTGTTGCAATGGAAATGTATTATGGCGCCGACAACAACAATCCGCATTATCCTGATTTGCCCCCTGATGTCGCAACTGCAATTCCTGCACTCGCCCATAATTTAGCACCTTTTATGGATCCGGCAGCTTTAGATCCGTCAAATCCCAGCCGTCAATATTTTTGGAGCGACTGTGGCGACATTACTCATCAGCAATATTGCGTTTGGGCTACGCTTGAAAATCCCAGCGCCCCGACAACTTATTATATTGCCAATCCAAGAGGTACTAAAGAGACGACAATTCCACCTTCTTGTTCGGCTACGCCGAAGTGTTACGATTTATAAATAAAGTTAATTTCATTAATTTTTTAAACACTATCTTTTTGGATAGTGTTTTATGTTAATAACGAGATTGTTTTTAGCTGTTATTTTTAGTAAAATATAGAGAGACATTAATTTTATAAATTTTAAGATTTAAAATATTAAAATAAATAAAAGCGCCTTTACCCCGTTAGAAATTCCAAAGAACAAATTGTTAACTGGGCAAGACATAAATAAACGGAGTAAATTTCTAACGGGGTTTACTTTAATTGAACTTTTGGTGGTAATTGCCATTATCGGTATTTTGGCGACTATTGTTTTGGTTACTTTAAATAATGCCAGGCAAAAGGCGCGCGATGCCAGGCGATGGAGCGATATGACACAAATTTCCAAAGCCATGGCTTTATATTATGATGCGGCTAACCCGAATTCTTATCCCAATATAGCAAATAATCAGCAATCAATTACTACGAATAGGTGGAATAATAGCGGGCTAAATAAATACATTGTTAAGGCTCCTGTTGATCCGGGCGGCAGGACTTATTATTGGAAAGACAGAAATACACCGCTTATGTGTTTTTGCGTCTATGTTCAGATAGAAAATGAGGCCAGCAGGTGGATTTTGGATAATCCAAACGGGGTGAAAAAGGTTAATTCAAATCCCAACAGCGGCAACTGCTGCACCCAGTAAATATCTTTGAAGCTGTTGAAGTCTGACTTCAACAAGATTAAATAAAATGCTTTATTTTTTTATATTTATATTCGGTCTTTGCGTGGGAAGTTTTTTGAACGTGCTTATATTTCGACTGGGGTCAGACGGCGGAGAGAATGTAATTGGCGGCCACGCTGAGCGTGGCCAAAGTCCAGCTAAGCTGGGCGGCCGTTCCCATTGCCCCAAGTGCGGGCATCAGCTTGCCTGGCAGGATCTGGTGCCGGTTTTGAGTTTTGTTTTGCTCAAAGGCCGGTGCCGGTATTGTCAGAAGGCGATTAGCTGGCAATACCCGATAGTTGAGCTGGCCACGGGTTTATTATTTTTAATCCTATCGCTGTCCGACAGCGATAGGATTTTTTCGCTGTCGGACAGCATAACATTGATTTATTTTTTGTTCATTGCTTCCTGTCTAATAGTCATTTTTGTCTCCGACCTAAAATATTTTATTATTCCTGACGAAATTATTATTGCGGGCGTGATTGGGACGTTTTTATATAAATTGTTGTCAGCCTTCGACTTCGCTTCGCTTCGCTCAGGCAATAATTTATACCCTGAGCTTGTCGAAGGGCTTAAATTATTGTTGCCGTTTGCATTGTCCGCTGTCATAGCTTCGGCTTTTTTCTTGGTCATTGTGCTTATAACTCGCGGCCGCGGTATGGGTTTGGGCGATGCAAAGCTGGCATTTTTGATGGGCTTGGTTTTGGGCTGGCCGAAGATTTTGCCCGCTTTGCTTTTGGCTTTTGTTTCGGGCGCCCTAGTCGGCCTTATCTTAATTTTAGCCGGCAAAGCCAAAATGAAATCCGAAATCCCCTTTGGCACATTTTTGGCCGCCAATACATTTTTAATAATGCTTTTGGGCGAGAAGATTTTAATTAGATATATTAATTTAATAATTTAAACTTTAAATTAAAGATAAGATAATTACAAAAGTGCCAAAATAGATTCGACAAGCTCACTATAAATTTTATTCCCTGAGCTAGTTTACCCTGAGTTTATCGAAGGGAAGGGTAAAATTTTGGCAGGAAACCAGTGAAATTAGCTTTTGACTCCAGTTCACCCTGAGCGAAATCGAAGGGCTCAGGCCCAGCTAAACTGGGCAGGCAATAACGAGTTTTGTAACCATCTCAATAAGAATTATTTTCAGCATCTTTAAAATTGTGTGGATAACTCAATTCTTTTTAGGGAGATTATATTATATAATTGAAATTGATAGAACTGGTAGCGAGTAGAACCCACTTGTCATTCCCGCGAAAGCGGGAATCCAGGCAAATAAGGCAAAATCTGGATTCCGGGTCAAGCCCGGAATGACAGCAAGAGAGCATATCGCTTTTTACCTTATTTGGGGCATTTGTGCAGTTTACTCGCTATGACTTCATAAACAGAAATAAATACAATGTCCAAACATCAGAAAGGTTTTACCCCCACACCTTATTTTTTATTTATGAATAACTCAGCAACAAAAAAAGTTTTTTTTAATAATAGACTGCTTATTGGAAAAAGAAAGGTGTGGGGGTTTACTCTTTTTGAGATGTTGGTGGTTATAGCTATTATTGGAATAATAGCCGCTTTAATTTTGGTTCGTTACAGAGAAGGTCAAAAAACTTATACCTTATCGCAAGCGGCGCAAATATTGGTCAGCGATTTGCGCCAAGCACAAACCATGGCAATAACTGGCGCTGACGTGAAAAAGCCCGACGGGACGGATTATCCATCGATAGGGGGCTATGGTATTTATATAAACGATGCCAATTCCTATTATCTCTTTTTAAATACCAATTCCGATCCTTTGAATGGCTGTCCCCAAGGTGCAGTCCCGGAAGTAATCTTAAAAACAGTTAATTTTTCAAGTGGCATAACTATAGACAATACAGCCAGTAATGTTTTCTTTGCTCCGCCCAGCCCCAAGACATGCATAAACAACACTTCGCAAAATAGCATTCCATATACCTTGACTCAAACCTCCAACGGCAACACAACGACGGTGACTGTCGATAAATACGGGAAAATAGATGTTCAATAAAGGGCTTTGTCCCCCATTAGATGAGCGAGCTATGCAAGCTCTATCTAACGGGGGCAACAAAACTGCTTTAAATTTAAACAACATTGGCAATGATTAAATATTCAAAAAAAGGCTTTTCTTTGATAGACGTAATATTTGCGATTGGCATTATTTTGGTTAGTTTAATTAGCATTTTAGGATTGCTTCGTTATGTAATTATAGCCGGCAGAGTGAGCAATGATAAATTTATTGCCACCAATCTTGCCGAAGAAGGGGTTGAAATTATTAGAGCAATTCGTGATTCAAATTGGTTGGCAGGGGGAAATTGGGACGATAATTTGCCCTCGGCTGCCGAATATAAGCGAGTTGACTATAGGCAGAATATATTGCTGAACGACGACCCGAATGCTTATTTGAATATTGATAGCAGCGGTTTTTACAGCTATGATGCGGGCACGCCGACAAAATTTCAAAGAAGAATTTATTTTGACCCGACAGTGCAATGCACACCAGCCGGCGACGTTGGTCAATGCATACATGTTGTATCGGAAGTAAAATGGGAAAACTACACTTTGGTTATTGAAGACCGCCTTTATAATTGGAGACCATGATTAAATTTAAATTATACAACAAAAAAGGTTTTACCCCGTTAGAAATTCTAAAGAATAAATTGTTAACAGGACAAGACACTAATAAACGGAGTAAATTTCTAACGGGGTTTACATTGATAGAGCTAATGGTTGCCATGGCAATATTTGTGGTTGTTTCAATAGTCTCTGTGTCAATTTTTTTGACCGCCATTCAAAATCAAAGAAGAGATTTTCAAGTGCAAAATTTGCAAGACAATGGCAGATATATAATTGAGGTTTTTACTAAAGAAGTGCGAATGCTGCAGGAGATTAAAAACGACACGACAAATTCCAGGCTGCATATAAAAAATCAAGACGGCGACGATGTCACTTATGAATTTAAGGGAGACGGTTATTTGAGACGCGATAATCAGCCTATTAATAGTTCTGCAGTTTCGCTTCAGGGAAAATTTTTTGTAGTTCAAGCCGGCGAACAGCAAAGAGTGACCATAGTTATGACCCTTTCTCCAAATGGCATGAGCGAGCCGCAAATTAAAGTACAAAATACGGTAACCGTAAGAATTTATTAAATATACAGATGCCATTTATGCGTTTCTCCGATAAAAAAAATAAAGAAAAGGGCGCTATTGCGATTATTTTGACTGTTTTGATTTTGGGAGTGACTCTTTTGATAGCAATGGGCTTGTCTTTGATTTTTGTCCAAGAAATTAAAAATTCCGGTCTGGTTGGGCAATCCAGCCCGGCTTTTTATGCCGCAGATGAGGGAGCAGAGTTTGCGCTATTTCAAATTCTGAAAAAAGGCGAGGGCCCTCAGGCTGATGTTCTTTTAAATAAGGCCAATGGCTTTTTTATGTACAATGAAACCGCCAAGGTTACTTGGACCGATACGAGCATCAATTCTTTAGGTTTTTTTGGAGGTACAAGAAGAAGGGTTCAGATAAATTGGTAATTGATAATTTGGCTAAAAGCTTGTATAATAAAGGCAGTCTTATGCATAATAACTGCCTTTTTTGTTATGCCAGGTAGTGAAAATTTGACTGCTGCCTGGCAGCAATTAAATTTTATATTGTCAAATTTCTACTACCTGGTATGACGAAGCAAGAAGCAAATAAGCGTATTGAGAAACTGCGCGAACTCATAAATCACCATCGTTATAAATATCATGTTTTGGATAATCCCGAAATTTCGGATGCGGCTTTTGATACCTTAAAGAACGAACTTGAAGAGCT
>PEYL01000042.1:0-31313 GCA_002774415.1 Candidatus Portnoybacteria bacterium CG08_land_8_20_14_0_20_40_83
AAAAAATTTGTTCCTCCCCTTTTTATGCGGCGGAAAACCCATAAAAACGAATTTGTCGGCCGGGAATCCCGAAACGCTCAAAGCGGCAATCGCGGCATTTGGCCCGGGAATCGGCGTGATTTTCAATTGTCCAATTGTCCAATTGATCAATTGATCAATTAATTTCCCCCCCGGGTCCGAAATCCCCGGCGTGCCTGCGTCTGTCACCAGCGCGATATTTTTGCCCTGCGCCAACTGCTCGGCGATATAGTCAATTTTTGCCAGTTTACTATGCTGAAAATAACTGACTAACGGCTTTGAAATATTATAATGATTAAGCAATTTTATTGTCTGGCGCGTGTCTTCGCAAACAATCAAATCAGCTTCCTTTAAAACCTCCAGCGCCCTTAATGTTATGTCTTTTAGGTTGCCAAGGGGTGTGGCTACAATATATAATATAGGCATTGTTTTAATTGTAAATTGTAATTCGTAAATTGTAAATTCGCATGGGCGCATTCGCATTGCCGTAGTACGAAGTGCGGAGGCGCGCTGTTCGCATGCTATGCTTCTGACTCCCCATATTCTTCTGGGAGCGGCAATCGGCTCCAAAATATCTTCTCCGTCTCTAGTTTTTGCATTGAGTTTCGCCAGCCATTATTTTTTGGACGCGCTGCCTCATTACGAATACGACATCTCGGGCTTAAAAAAGAAAAAAGCCGAGAAAAAACTCCTGTTCGAATTTTTGAAATTGACGGCTGATTTTTGTTTTGGCGCGGGCCTGGCGCTTCTTTTGGTCTGGAATTCGCCGTTTCGCACAGGTGCGATTTTAGGCATGCTCTCCTCGCTCGTCCCTGACGCCCTTTTGTTTTTATCCTGGCGCCATCCAAACTCAAAATTTCTCAAATTTTTTGCCCTGCCGCATCGAGCCTGCCATTTTTTAAAAAATTTAAGCCCAGCGTGGCTGGACTTGTCGACCGAAGTAGTTGTTGCCTCTACAACGATATTTTTTCTGGTTTATTACGTCTAAGCCGCCTTCTTGCGGCTATCCATATAGTCGTGGAAAATTATTGAAATAATGGCCGCAATTGGGATGGCGATAACCGCGCCGATAATCCCTTCCAGCTCCAGGCCGACCAGAACCGCCACCAAAACCGAGATGGGATTTAAGCCCACCGCTTTTTTCATGACTAGCGGCACAACCAGATATTTTTCCAGCTCCTGAATGACGTAGTAAAAAACAGCCACCAAAACCGCCAGGCCAAAAGACTGCAAAAGGGCGAATAAAATGCCCGGCACGGCGGATAAAATCGGCCCGATAATCGGGATAATTTCCAAAAGCGCTGCCAGCAAAGCCAAGGTCAGCGCGAATTTTATTTTAAGCAAAGTCAGCCCGATAAAAACCAGAATGCCGATAATGACCATCAAAATTATCTGGCCGCGCATCCAGGCGCCAAGCTTTGAAAGAATTCTATCAACCAGGCTGGCCGCATAAACCTCGTTTTTTGGCGAGACCAAAGAGAGAACGAATTTTTTCACTCCCTGCTCTCTGGCTGCCAGATATATGGAAATTATCAAAACCAGCAAAGCAGAAAGGATTCCGCCAAAGACGTTGACTGTCGCGGCAAAAATATTCCCGGCTGAAGAACTTAATTGCTGGCCGAAATTCAAAAGCAGGTCTTTTAGATTTTGCTGGCTGAACTCTCCGCCCAGCCACTGAAGTCTGCTCTGGGCGCCGGCAATATAATCAGGAAGGTTTGAAGCAAGGCTGACTACTTCTTTTGCCAAAGGCGGCACGATAAGATATATCACAAAGCCAAAAATCGCAATCAGCAGAACATAAATCATCGCGACAGCAATGCCGCGCCTAATTTTATGACGCACCAGCCAGTCAATCGGCGAATCAACCGACGCGGCAATGATAACGGCCAAAAACAGCATCACTAATATATTTCTCAGCAAATAAACCAAAACCAGACCCAAGATAATCGCCAGGCCCTTCAAAATAGTGCTGGTTGAAATTTCTATTGTTTGTTTATTTTCCATGATTTTTTTTAAATTTTCAGCAGCTTCTCAAATCTCTCTTTCTCTTTAAATGGCCCGATTAAAGCCAGGTTTAATTTTTCGGGGCGGAAGATTTCGCGGGCGACGCGCTGCAAATCAGCCGCCGTGATTTTTTCTATTTTTTTGAAAAATTCTTCAGGCAGCAGAATTTCTTTTTTCAAGACTTCCTGCCCACCCAAAAATGAAGCGACTTCGTCAGAAGATTCCAGCGACAATAATGTCGCGCCTCTAATATGGTCTTTGGCTTTTTGAATCTCTTTTTCGGGTATTTTTTGTTCTTTTGTTTTTTTAAACTCGTCCAAAATCACTTTTATCGCGTCCTCAACTCTTTTATTATCAACTCCGGCATTGGATATTAAATATCCCGAATCTGTAAGGCTGACATTATTGGCACGAATGTAATAAGCCAGGCCTCTGTGCTCCCTGACCTCGGTAAAAAGCCGAGAACTCATAAATCCCCCCAAAATTGTTGAAAGCAAAATGGCTGCGTATCGCTTTTTATCAAATAAATTAAAGCCTCGACATCCCAGCACCAAATGTGTCTGATCCGTTTCTTTAAAATGAACTGACAGCCCGGCCTGGCGCTGTTTTTCAATGACTTTTTGTTTATTTAAAAAATCTCCTTTTTTTGCCCGGCCAAAATAATCGCGGGCTTTTATGACTATTTTTTTAACCGTTGCTCCGTTTCCCGCTAAAATCAAAATTGCATTTTTTGCCACATACTGTTTTTCTAAATATTTAATAAATTGTTCCCGTTTCAATTTGGCGATAATTTCTTTCTCTCCTGAAACCATCCAGCCGGCCGGCTGATCACCGTACAAAAGCTTATCCCAAACCTCTCCTATAAAAATCATAGGGGTATCCAGGTACATATTTATTTCTTCGGTTATCACGCCTTTTTCTCTCTCAATTTCTTCTGCCTCAATTTTTGAATTTAAAAAGATATCGGAAACCCAATCAAGCGCGAGCTCGCCGTGCGCCGCATCGACTTTTGCCCAATAGCCGGTATATTCCTTGTCTGTAAATGCATTATAAGCCCCGCCCACTTCGTCCAAAACCGAAGAAATTTCAAGGGTTGTCGGTCGTTTTCTTGTACCTTTAAAAAACATATGTTCCAGAAAATGGGAAATGCCGTTAATCTCTTTGGTCTCGTATTTTGAGCCGGTGCCCACCAAAACCAAAACCGTCACCGATTGTGCCCCTTCCATCGGCGCAAGGATAATTCTTAGTCCATTTGGTAGTGTATATTTTCTAAACATGGGCGAACCAAGATAAACCAAAATCTAATATTTTAGAAATTGGGAAATTAAGAAATTAAGAAATTGATTGAAAATTGATAATTGAAAATTGAAAATTTTTCTTCTACTCTTCCTTCCAAAGATACGCCAGCTTGGCCGTCACTTTGTATTCCGTCACCTTGCCGTCAACCACCGTGGCGGTCTGGGAAACCACATGCGCGCCTGTGACGTTCTTTCCTTTTTTGGCCTCGTGTTCAATCGCATTCTTTAACGCGTCTTCAAAACTTGTATTTGATACACCAATTAATTCGCGAATTTTAACAATTGGCATTTTATTAACCGGCCATGACAAAAATTTTATAAGAAAATCGAGATGAGGCGAAAGTAAAAGTATGCGTGCTGTGGTGGGGCCCCGACCGTCAGGTTGGGGCGTTGTGCATAGCAACTTTTACGTGAGCCGAGTCCGATTTTCTTAAAATTTTATGTCCTGGCCGCAGTCTTTTGGCTACTTTTCTACTGCCAGAAAAGTAGCTTAAAAAAATATTTATTTTTTAAATCTTTTAACCCTAATTAATCCCGAACAAGGAATTATCTCAATCCATTTTTTCTCAATTTCATCCAAAAATAAATTCATGCCCAGGGAATCGGAAGAAATATGGCCGGCAATTACTACATTGACATGAGCTTTTTCTGCTTCAGCTCTATATTCATCCTTCATATGCATACCAACAATCGTACCAATACCCGCATTGGCCATACTCTGATAAATTTCTTTTGAACCACTTGTGCCACCTGTCATTTCTGTAAGTGCGATTTTGCCAACCCTTGCGATAGAGTTACCGACAAATATTTTTGGCCCGGTTTTTTGCTTTTCCGCTTCTTTGTATTCCGGGATTTCTCTCAAAGACTTTAAGAGTTCCTTCAGCGTTTCTGGTTTATCTTTTTTTATTTTTTTGTCCAAAAAATTTACAGCCAAATTATCACAAACTGTATGTAGACACATCAAAGATAAACCTAACAACTTCGCCGCATCAACTGGTATATTATGATTTATAGGAAGCATCCCTCTTGCCACTTCAGAAATTCGCGGCTTCATAACCGCCTCGGCAATATTAATCGGCACGCCATGTCGATTTAAAATATCTGCTTGCATATGCATGACGCTTGACAAATCCGCCAAAGCGATACCAAGAGGATGATGGCTTATAACTAAATCTATTTTTCGCTCATATTGATCGCTCAGATAACGTGCCATTAAGAGTTCGGCAGTATCAATATCAATCCCAACCATCATTCTTTTAACCTCCTGAGTCGCATTGCCTGCCAAAAATCTTGTATCCGAATATGGATTGGTTAATTTCTCTTCATCAAATTTTTCTTTTTTTTCAGGACTTAATTTTTTATATCGCTCGTTGATTTTTTTAAGCTGTCCGCGAATCTGCTTTTCTCCCCGCAAATCCGCCCCAATTCCCATTTTTATGGCCAGCTTATAAATTTGTTCAATGGTCATCTATTTTAGCTTCTCCTCCAGGAAACTTTTTAATTCACCGATTTTTATCCTTTCCTGCTTAGTTGTGTCTCGGTCACGTACCGTCACATCTTGCTTTTCTAAACTGTCAAAATCAACCGTTATGCAGAAAGGCGTGCCGATTTCATCCTGCGAATAATATCTTTTTCCGATATTGCCCCTATCATCCCATGCCACCATGAAATCTTTACGCAGGTCGTCATATATTTTTTTTGCCAAAACCGCCAATTGAGGTTTGTTTGCTAACAGCGGGAAAACAGCCGCTTTATAAGGCGCAACTTTTGGTTTTAATTTCAGTACAACTCTGCCTTTCTCCTCGCTGTAACTTTCAACCAAAACAGCCAGCATTGTTCGGTCTGTGCCAAATGTCGGCTCAATCACATGCGGAATAAACTTTTTTTTCGTTTCTTCGTCAAAATATTCCAGATTTTTGCCTGACATTTTTTGATGCGCCGACAAATCATAATCCGTACGATAAGCAATCGCCCAAAGTTCGTCAGAGCCCCAGGGAAACTTATATTCAATATCAATGGTACGCTTTGAATAATGGGCACGTTCTTTTTCGCCGAGTTCGTTATTGTAAAAATTCTTGCGGTTAAGTCCAATTAAATCGGCAAAGCCGTAAATATAATCCAGCCACTGCTCAAAAATTTTATTCCAGTCGCTATCCGGCGCAATAAAATATTCAAGTTCCATTATTTCAAACTCAATCGTCCTAAAAAAGAAATTTCCCATTGTTATTTCATTGCGGAAACTTTTTCCAGTTTGCCCAATGCCAAATGGAATTTTTCTCGAAGTTGAATCCAGAATATTCTTGAAATTAATAAACATATTCTGGGCGGTTTCGGGCCTAAGATATGTCGCCAATCCTTCTTCTTCAACCGGGCCAATCACCGTTTTAAACATACCGCTGAATAATTTCGGTTCGGTAAATTCGCCGCCGCAATCGGGGCATTTTTTTGAACCTGCTAATTTATCCGACCGGAAGCGATGATGGCATTTTTTGCACTCAACCAAAGCGTCCTTAAATTTTTTGAGGTGGCCCGAAGCTTCCCAAACCTTGGGGTTTAAAAGCACGCCGCCGTCCATTCCGATCATGTCTTCCCGGCTCTGAACAAAATATTTCCACCAAAGCTGCTTAATATTGTTTTTGAGTTCAGCACCCAAAGGACCATAATCGTAAGTATTAGCCAGCCCACCGTAAATTTCCGAGCCGGGATATATAAAACCTCGCCTTTTGCACAAAGAAACTATTTTTTCCATCAGATCTTGCCTATCGGCAGACAGGTTATTTTCTTTCATTTTTTCTTTTTAATCATTTTAATTTTTGACAGTTCCAGTATACCCCCTTATTTGCCTCTTGACAAGTCTAAAAACAGGTATATAATTATTGCACTTGCTGTTCTTTGTAAACAAAAGGGTGTGGTTGGCGACAAATATCTTCCTCCAGAGGATATGAAAATAACGGCAAGGGTCGGTCTGGACCCTCCTCTAACTGACCCCCACCTTATTTTTTCGCTGACCATGCCCTAAACTAATAAGCGCAATAAAATTGACCAAACTTTTCAAAACCTCCTTTAATGGGAACCCAAAAAAAGTTTGAGCTTTATTGCGCTTTTTTTGCACACGAATAGCGCAACCTCGCTACGTCCTGACGGACTACGCTCGGGTACACGAATGCGCCCACACGAATAAATTTTAAAATTCTCTCAATTTTTCCATCAAATCCAGATAGAATTTGAGATTATGAATCGTTGCCAGCCGCAAGGCAAGAGGCTCGCGAGTTTTGAAAAGATGATTCAAATAGGCGCGGGAATAATTTTGGCAAGCATAGCATTCACAATTTTCATCAATCGGTCGGAAATCTTTGGCAAACTTGCTGCTCTTTATTTGAAGAGTTTCGTAAAATTTCTTGTCTGAAAATTGTCTCCCTTCAGGAAGAATATTAAAAATTGAAAATCTATATTTATAGATTCTTCCATGTCTCGCTTCTCTGGTCGGAATCACGCAATCAAACATATCAATGCCAGAGAGAACCGCACTAACAATTTCTTCGGGCCGGCCCAGCCCCATTAAGTACCGGGGCTTATTTTGTGGCAGCAGCGGCAAGACCCATTCCAAAACTTTCCCTAAATATTTTCTTGGCTCGCCGACCGCCACCCCGCCGATAGCATAGCCGTCCCAGCCCGAGGCTAGTCCGCCTTGGGCGGAAAATCCAATTTCCAATAATTCTTTGGCGCTTTTTTGCCGCAAATCTTTAAAAACAGACCCCTGCACAATGCCAAACAAAAGCGGCTTATTTTTTTTGTTTTTAACCTTCCTGCGAAAATATTTAAAGCATCTTTTTGCCCATTGGGTCGTCCGCCTGACCGCTTTTTCCGCTTCCTCGTATGAACAGGGGTACGCCGCGCATTCATCAAGAACCATAATGATGTCTGAACCCAGGTCTAATTGAATTTGAATCGATTTTTCCGGCGTTAAAAAGTATCTTTTGCCATTAATAGGGTCGCAAAATTCCACGCCTTCACTTGATATTTTGCGATGCCTCGCCAAAGAAAAAATCTGATACCCTCCCGAATCAGTCAAAATCGGTCCTGGCCAATTCATAAATTTGTGCAGGCCGCCTTGCCCTTCCGAAGTCCCACCAGAGGCGGGACGAAGGAGGACGGTTTTTTTTATTACTTCTGTCCCCGGCCTCAGCCACAAATGATACGTGTTGCCTAAAATAATTTGGGCGCCCAAATCTCCAAGTTCTTCGCTCGTCAGATTTTTTACCGCCGCCTGCGTCGCAACCGGCATAAAAACAGGGGTTTTGACACCCCCGTGGATTGTTTGAAGAACTGCTACCCTTCTGCCTTTAATTTTTTCTTTTTTGATTATCTTAAACAAATTTAAAATTTTACCCCCGCACCAGCCCGCCCTCGGCAAGCCGAAGGCGAGGCCGAGGAACGCCACGGGTATTAGCCCATAGATAAATGGTCAGAAATTTTAAGGGGCATTGCCCCAAAGTCACAAAAGTAAGTCCGTGGTGTGGGGGTTTACTGAATTACTTTTCCGCCGTCATATCCGATTGAAGAATCGTCGGGCAAATCGCTTCGAATCGCGCGGGCCGTTCCCTGTAAAGATGCGCCGGTAAAAGTATCGCTGCCGCTGATAGTCGATTCGCTAACCAAATCAATCATCTGCCCGACCTGACTGCTGCTTGGCGTAAAACCGATTTTAAATACCAATCTTTTAACCGGGTATAAAATCCCGGTATTGGCCGGAAGTTTGCCGATTGTCCAGGTGATTTTTCCGCTGTTTTTATCATATTTTACATTGGCCGAGGCGGGATCAAATAGCCCGACCCACCTGACATACGGCGGCAAATAGCCTTCGACAACCACGTTATCAACATCGTTTGCCGCATTAACTATATCCCAATAAATGGTATAGGTTGTCTCCTGCCCGACTCTTGGCGGAATCGGTCCGGAATTTGGCACAGAAAGGTCTTTAAAGTATCCTTTGGAGCTTAAAGTCAGTTTTGCATTAACTTTGGTGTTTAAAAAATCAGTGCCGCTGATTTGCGTTCCCCGCAAAGACACCGGGATGGTGGTCGAATCAATTTTTGAAGAGACAGAAATTACGAAATTTTTATCGTTGAAACTGGCAACCGGCATGCTGTCTTTAACGTTTACATAAAAATTAATTTCATTTTTTGCGCCCGGCTGCACCATTTTCAAATCGGGCAATACAGATTCGTTCCAGATAATTGAGCTGTCAACGCTGTTAAAAAATCCCTTGTCCGCCTTGACCGAAGACAAATCCAAAGCTTTTGTGTCCAATTTAACAATTATTATAACCGGACCAATAGGTATGTCAACGGTATTTTGATATGTCAGTTTATAAGTTAAGTGCTCTCCGACATTTGCCAGGTAATCGCGGCTGTCATTCACCGTCAATGCCACAGACAATGGAGAAAGGGAAATTAGAGTAGAACCTAAACCCTCTGAAACAATTTTGCTGGAATCTCCCTGCAGTTTGGCTATGTTTGCGCGAAAAGCTTTGACTTCTTCCTGCGCTCCGGTTAACACTCCGGAAATCACGATTTGTCCTTCTTCTTGCGGGCTGATTTCTGGAAGGCGCCAGGAATTTGAGCCCTGCGAAGGAGAAGGCTGCGAAGAAATAAAATTGAACCCCGGCGGATACTCCATATTGAGTGCCAAATCTAAAAAACCGATATCCGAGGTATTTAAATATTTTAAAACAATATCTAGTTGCTGGCCGTTCACCACGCGTTCGGGCAAACTAAAATTCAAAACCAGCGGGACAGAAAAAATAACACTCAAAAATTCACCACTGCTTTCAAAACTCGAAGAAGTATCCCCTGCGTGGTAGCTCAACTTTACAACCGCCTTTTTTTGGTCATCTTTCAAGCCTGAAATATTTGCCCTAAATTCCATTTTCCCCTCTTTGCCTGCTTGAAGATCCGCCAAACTGACGACGGAGGCATCCTGATCCCCGATCTTAGTCAAATTCTGCTTATCAATCGGCAGGGAATCGGGCGGATAAATAAATGTCAATTTGACATCCGTCAAAGTGACATTCGTATTGTTTTGATATCTGACTGCATAACTGACTTCTTCTCCGCTGGCCACCCGGTCTACGCCAAAAACGGTGACCAGAACTTTTGAGGTATCAAAAGAGCGGCTGCGCCAAAATAAAAATCCCCCAACCACGACAACAATGCCTACGAGCCCGATAATAATTATTCTGAGCAATTTTTTTCTTTTCTCGGTTAAAAATGGCTCGCGTGACGCCAGCGCCTCTTTCTGCCACTGCGAAGAATCCGTTTCTTGGCCGTCTTGGCGCTGTCCGGGCTCAAACTGCCCGGGCGCCCCTTCTCTTTTTTCCGCTTCTCCTTTTTGCTCGTAAAGCTTTTTTTGAAGTTCTTCTAAAGGCATACTTTTTATTAAAATTCCAAATCACAAGCACCAATTTCCAAAAAATAACCAATCATAAAAATTCCAACATCCAAAACCGTTCTTAATTTTTGAATATTGGTTATTGAAATTTGTTTGATTATTGTTTTTTGATTATTGGAACTTATATTTGCTTATATCTTACAACAAAATATAATTATTGCCAAGTTAAATTTTTATAGCTATACTGAAATTATGCCAGGCAGTGAAAATTCGACCGCTGCCTACGGCAGCAATTTATGAATATAAGCCGAATTTCTACTGCCTGGTATGAAACAATCCCAACTTTTCACAAAGACAACAAAAGAGACGCCTAGAGGGGCGACATTTATAAGCCACCAATTGTTTTTGAGGGGCGGCTTTATTTTTCGCCACGCCTCAGGAATATACACTCTTTTGCCACTGGGCCTGATGGTTTTGAGAAAAATTGAAAATCTTATTAGGAAGGAATTTGAAGAAATTGGAATCCAGGAAGTAAGAATGTCTATTTTGCATCCGGCAGAACTTTGGAAAAAAACTGGCCGTTGGGATACAGCCGGTAAGGAATTATGGAAAATCAAAAGCAGAAACGAGGAAGATTTAGTTTTGGCAATGACGCATGAAGAAACTATTTCCGCTATTGCTGCCAATACTGTCAGGTCGGAAAATGAATTGCCAATGATTGTTAATCAATTCCAGACAAAAATAAGAGATGAAGAAAGACCCCGGGGGGGGCTTCTCCGTCTAAGAGAGTTTATCATGCAAGATGCTTACTCTTTTGATAAAGACGAGGAAAATTTGGATAAAAGCTTCAAGAAAATGGTTGAAGTTTATAACAAAATTTTTAAAAGAATAGAGCTTATAGCTATTCCGGTTAAAGCCTCAACTGGTCTCATGGGCGGCTCGGATTCATACGAGTTTATGGTGCTAGCAGAAAGCGGCGAAGACAGAATTGCTATTTGCCCAAAATGTAATTTTGCTGCTAATCTTGAAGTATTAAAAAATGCGGAAAAGTGTCCTCAATGCGGAACGGAAATGAAAATTAAAAGAACAATAGAAGTGGCTCACGCTTTTAAATTGGGCACAAAATATAGCAAAGCAATGAATATTTTATACGAGGACAAGAAAGGAAAGAAACATTTTGTTCAAATGGGTTGCTATGGAATCGGGTTGGAAAGGGCAATGGCAACGATTGTAGAGATTTATCACGACGAAAAAGGCATTATTTGGCCAAAAGAAATAGCGCCTTTCGATGTCCATCTGTTATCTCTGGGAAGCAAAAATGAAGCAATTAAAGAAAAAATTCAAATGACGAGCGAAAAATTATATCAAGAGTTGCAAGAAGTAAAAATCGAAGTGTTATATGACGACAGAAAAGAAAAATCTGCCGGTGAAAAATTCGCCGATGCGGATTTAATCGGCATTCCGTTGCGAATTGTTGTCAGCGAAAAAACTTTAAAGGAAGATTCGGTTGAGATAAAAAAACGAGGCGAAAAAGAAATTCAGCTTATCAAACTCAGCGATCTTAAAAATCTTTCTGATTTTATCTCATCCCCTGCTAGCGATTGAAGATAATTTAATTTTTCTTTTGGTGAAAGCTTACCCTGAGTTGCAAACGAGGGGTGGCCCAAAAACTCAAGCAGCCTTTTTTCAAAGGCTGTTTTTACCCACGCACCAGTCCCGCTTTGCGGTACGGTGCGGGGCTCCGCCCCACGCGCTTGCGCTTGGGGCTTCGTTTTCGACAATTCTTTAAACGGCTTATCTAGTACCTCCATCGCCCTTACTATCAAAGCCCAGATATTTTCGTCCTGTTCCGGCGCCACAACCAATTTATCAACCAGTTCCGCAAAATATATCGCTAAAGCCAAATTTTCCAGATTCTGGCGCAGATATAAAAATTCTTTTATCGGATAAGAATTTGCCAAAACGTCAATGTTTTTGCTGCGCGCCAGTAAAAATTCGTAAATATTAAACGGTTCAATTAAAAATTTTAATTTGGATTCTTTCTTGCCCACTCCTTTTGCCCGCACCAAAATCTTGCCAAATTTTTGCGTATAAACGGTCAAAAGACGGTCCGTATCGGAAAGATCGGTTTTTTTCAAAATTATTCCCTCGGTTTTGTAGACGGGAATATCCATTTCAAATTTATCCTGTCAAAAATTTATTGTTTTTTCGCATCCAGCTTGTCCAGCCTCAAGGCCTTAAAAATAAAATAGATGACTGCCGCCACGACCAAAAAATCGATTAAAACCGCCAGGAAACGGCCGTAAGCCACCTGGGTTCCCAAAACTCCGAAAGAAGCGGAGTTGAGCCCGCCCGACACCCCAAGAATTAAGCCAAGCAGCGGCTGGACAACGTCCTGGACCAGTGAAGAAACCACTTTGCCCACCGCGCCGCCTAAAATAAAGCCAACCGCCAGGCCGATGACTCCCTGCTCCCTGATAAATTGAAAAAATCCTTTCATAGCGAATTATTTTTAAAAATTAATTTTAATTTATGACCTTTTTGATATTTTAACATTAAAATAAGCGGAAAATAAAGCCGGGAAAAGTCCCGGCTGACGAAAATCCAATAACGGATATCATTTCGGCATAACCACTATCATCGCGGTTTGGCCCGGAATCGAAGGCAAATCATTGCCGGTCGGATAATCCTGCAAAGAGGCCTGAAGTCTTGCCTCGGCATATCTATATTTTTCGCCGTGGCGGGTGCCGACATCATTGGTAATAAATTCATTGGTTTTGGCATCATAACCGATAACAACCAGCATATGATGTTCCGGTCCGGGCGGAGTGTAAAAAGGATTTTTTAAAATCTGGCCGTTAAGCGGCACAATTACCAGACGGCCTGCCAAAATTTCTTTTTTTATGTCTTTTGTGCTGATGCCCGAGCGCACAAAGACATTTTCGTAATTAAAATAGTCTTTAAACATTTTTATTGCGTCAGCCGCGGCACGGTCAAAGGCTTGGCCGTAAGTTTTATCTTCAAACAGGCTCAAGTCTAAGATTTCTTGCTTTACCTGATCTTTTGTGACAGGTGTTTTATTTACCCAATGCATGGCCATAATAATTGATGCTTCTTCGCAGGCATTCTGGAAAATCGGGTCCGACCATTCCCCAAAAGGCGCCTGGCTAAAAAATGGCACGCTAAGCAAAATGCTTTTTGGAGCGGGCTGGCTAGGTTCGAGGTTGGCAGGACTAGACGAAGTTGCCAGCGAGCCAGCCTGCCCAGAACTCGGCAAAGCCGCGCCGGAATTATTTGATGAATTATTTGACGAAGGCGAAGATGAATCGGACTCGTTTGTTCCTGCCAAATCATCTTTGCTAAGCGATAAAAAATTAAATTTGCCGTTTAAGCCAAGCAAACCTACGGCAATGATTGCCAAAGATATGACAATTATTACTATTTTTTTAATTCCAAAATTCCGCCTCATGCGGTTATTTTTTAAATATTTTTTATAATTATGGGTTTCGTAAGGCATAAATATTATTTCAGCGGTAAAATCAAAATGCCATAAAATTATTATGGCATCAAATCAAAAAACAGGCAACAAATTTTAAACCTGCCCAGGCTCTGACTCTGGCCGGCCAGAAAAAATATCCGGCAGCCGCAAAAATGTCTGTTCTGATATTTCCATCATGCAAACAAGGCTGAAACAATGGCAGGACACATGGAATGAAGTGAGGCCGCACGGAGCCCTAAATTATTTAACTCCTAATGAATATTTACTTAAATGGCAGCAAGGTCGGCTGCCCACAAAAGACACTATAACCTTACAGACTTAAGCGGACACTATGTATCTGAACCTGGACAATCTTCCCTAGGATCAAAAAAACCGCGTTTTAAGCGGCTTTTTTTACACTTTTCTATTTTATTTCCCTATTTCCTCTCCTTCTCCACCTCCTTCACTAAAGTTACGGAAGGTCAAAAAGGCTTCGGAAGAGCAAGCCCTATTTCATTCTCATATTCCGGAAAATAATTATTGATTACCCAACGCACCAGAAGGCCATCGGCCCATGTGGTGAATGAAAGGCTGGTGTTTTTGGCCTTCGGTACGGGGTTCCGCCCCGCCACAAAAATACGAGGTAACACCATTCCCGTCGGCGGGGCTCCACTTTTAAATTGAACGAGCGCAGGATGGATTCTTTTGGCTCGCGCGCCAGCAGAAACAAATAACAACCTTGTCTTTATTAAGCCAGGGTGCGTTTAATCATAAACTCAACATTCTCGTTTGCGTTTTTATATTTTATCTTTGTGCCTTGATGATGCCTCTGCCAAACGCGAAACACTTCATCGGCAAACCCCTGACCGACCGTTTCTACGCCCTGAAAATCCAAAGTAATCGTTCTGAATTTATCTAAGCCAGATAAAATTCTTCTGGCTTGCGAACGCGAAATGAAATCGGTGTCCATCTTATAAAGGTTGGCATTAACTTCTGTTTTGCTAAAAGCAAAGGCATTGCCGGTAAATTTTTTAAAGACAGTGCCAAGATCTGTTTTTGATTTGGTTGAAATTTCAAAATTCACTTTTGTGCCTTTGAGAATTTTGGCACCCTTTATGAAGATATCTTTCAAAATATTGTCAAATATCAATTTCTTCGTTGAGCTTTGAATAACCAGCTTATCGGCCAGCTTGGAAGTAAAAAAAATCCCTTCGCCCGTATGTTCTTTTGGGGCAGTTGTCTGTTTGCCTTTTAAAAGATCCTGGATGGCCTCCAGCTCATTTTTTAACCTTCTTTTTTTGATAATATTGTTAAAAATACCGACACCTTTATCCCTGACTTCAAAACGGATTAAAGAATCCTCTTTTTTCATACTAACCTTGACTGTTTTTGACCGGGAATGAGTGATGGCATTATTCAGCATCTCGGTGAAGGCGTAATCAATGATTTTTGAAATGTTCGCGGGCAGTGGCAAAAAAATTCCGGTATCTTGTTTTATTTCATCCAAAACCAGGTCTTCGGAAAGATTTTTATTCCTTAAAATTCGGCTAATTTCCAGAGCGGCTGTCTTGGCTTTTTTGCCCGGCATTATGTATCGAGCTTTATTAGCCCGGCCGATTAAGACAATCTTGCCTTCATTTTTTAATTCCTGGAAAAAACGATTAATATAGGTCCGCGAAAAACCGGTTGCCTTAGTTATCTGGGCAACTTTTATTTCTTTGTGCTTAGCTAGATTTTTTAAAATAAGGGCTCCAATATCCATATCCAAATGAATTATTTGTTGACAACTTCAGTATACTATGAAGATACAAAGTTGTCAACAAGTTGTCTACAGATAGCCTATTGCAAATCGCATGCCTCGCCCGCTTGATTTTGCCATTATCCCGGGGCTGGGCAAACCTTCCTTCTATTATTTTATTCCCCTATTTCCCTTTCATATTCCGGGGAATAATTATTGATTACTTTTAAATTGAACGAGCGCAGGATGGATTCTTTTGGCTCGCGCGCCAGCAGAAATTCAAAAGATTTTTTTACCAGCTCCTCCGGCTCTATTTTCTCCCCTGTCAATTTTCTCCAATAATCCTTCTCCATTTCTACTAGAAAATCCAAATCATCTACCAAAACACCAAAAATCCATCTATTTTCTTCCTCAGATTTTTTATTTACATTAATCTCGGACATATTTTCCTTTATTATCCCTCTTTTCCCCTATTTCTTCAATGGATTCGGCAAGCTCACCATAAATTCTACTAACCAAAAAACGGCTTTTGGCCGTCTTTTTTGTATGGAACTATTCGCTCGAATTAGAGAAATACTTTAACTGCTGCTGGAACGAATTAGAAACACAAACCACAAATTGTTATTCGCCTATTCGCACGAATTAGAGAATATTAATGACCTGCTTGGCAGTTGGGCTGGGGTCTTGAGACAAGCGATAAAATACCGACAAGCTTCTCTGTTCGCGCTCCAAAATATCGGCTGCGGCTAGAATATTTAAATGTTTTGATGTCGCCTTAACGGACAAATTTATTTCTCCGGCAATCTCGCCCACCGGCGCCTGTCTGACTTTTTTTAAATACTTCAATATCGCCAGCCGCCGCCTGTTCGCCAGAGCCTTTAATTGTTTTTCCAGATTTTTCATATTCCTATCTTACCACACAATCTCTTATTCCCCTATTCGCACGAATTAGAGAATAAATTATCTATACAATAACCCTTGGGCTATTTTGCTTTATAACTTTATTCTATCCCCCTTTTCCCTTCCGGAGCAATCCGTTCCCTTCCCCTCCATTCATTATATTCAGGGTAAACTAACTCAGGATAAAATAAATAAAAAAGGGATATCCGAATTTGGACATCCCTTAAAATACCTAAAAAATTTATTTGAACTGCGTCCAGTCCCCGGTAACTTCCGGTATCATGTCTTTAATATAATACATGCCGTCCCAGTTTAAAATTAATTTTATCTTTCCCTCCGGCCCCCTTATTTGCGGTAAAAACCGGACGTCCAGATTCTCCAAAGTCCTTCCGACTGGCAACGAAAACGCTCCTTCATCATTTTGTCTGCCGCCCTTAAGACCTGAGGAGAAAAATACTGGGAGAATGATTGAGCGATTCCCGGAATCTGATCAGATGCCCGGGCAGGCGTGGCATTGCTTAAAGAAAAAACTAAAAGGACAGTGACGAACAAAATACTCATCCAAATAATCTTTTTCAAATAAATCATAGCCAGCCTCCTTTTTTTGTCAAGGAAAATGGTTTTTGAACTTCTGCTTGAAATGCTTTATTTATTTTTGAATCTCATTATAGTTTCCCGAATCGCCAATCAGCAGATATTTGCCCGCATAGGCAACGGGCTGACGGTCGGCCTTAAGCAACCAGGCAACCGTCTTTTTGTTTTTATTAGCCTCGTATTCTCTGTCCAGCAAACCGTAATGGTCTAAAAATTTATTTAGTTTGCCCGATATTCGGATACACCCTTTGGAATCAACCCTGCCAAGTCTCTTCTCCCCAAAATAGGGATCAGTGGCGTGCATTAAAAGACGAATGGAAATTTCTTCGTTTTTTTTGTAGGTCTTCTGCCAGCCAAAATCCCAAACGCGGCTATTTTTGACGCCAAGTCCACACCAGCCCTGATCATTTTTGGTTCCCAATGCCCGATACCCTAAAAATTCAATCGAATTTATAAAAACGCCGCAAGGAGTGATAAAAAAACCGATTCTTTTTTCGTTGCCGGTGGAAACCTTATCAACGCCGATCAGAGTTATGGATTTGTCTTGGGAATTTAAAAAACAGGTTAAAATGACTTGCCGGCGCGGGTTGCGGTCAACAAAAACAAAATACTGAGACTCAAGAGGCTGCTCAACATCCAAGATCAACTTAGCGATATCAACGGTCATTGTTTTAAAATATTCCGGTTCAAGGGCTGTGTGATTGCCGACAATTCTGGCAAATTCATCTTGCATTTTTTTGACTTGAAATTCCTGCCCACTTGACGGATTCAGCCAGATTGCCTGCACGACTTCACTGCCATAAGCTTTAACAAGAATTATTAACCATAATACTAAAAACAGGATTGCCCCTCCCAATGCTGCTTTTTTTAGCCTCATTAAAACCACCTCCTTAATATTCAAATTTGAAAGAACGATATACCTTATTCTATCCCCCTTTTTGACTTCGGGCAAATAACCCCATCACCAATTTTTTAAAGATTACTAAAAGGCAAAATGCTGCGGCCATAAAAGGAGCGCCTGTTCGGCGCGCGCATTTCGCAAAACTTTTGCCACTTAATTAGGTAAAAGATTTAATATAAATATGTCTGCCCTGGAAAAATTGATGCGGGGTTATTTGTTTATAACAAAAATTTTTTCGCCTGCGACTCTAAATTTTTGACAAACAAATAAAAAAGGGCAAAGATTTTTTTATCTTCGCCCTGAAAATATATGGCAGCCTTCCTCATTTGGTCAAAGCCAGCAGTTTATCTGCCAAATACTGCCGCAGCTTGCCATAGGTATCTATCTCTTTTGGAATTGCGACCCTTAATCCGCAATGGCGGCAGTAAATTGCATTATGGGTGGCGGAAATCGATTTGAAATCAACCGAACCGCATTCTTCGTGCATACCGACACAGCTTCCCAACCTATCTTGATCACTAGTCTGGGTACTGGAATATTCCAGCAAGCATTCCCCAAATTCTGTCAAAACAATCTTTTCCATATATTCCCTCCTCATAAAATAAGTCAGCTCTTAATTTTTCCAATCACCAGTTCAAAGAATTTTCGGCTGATGATTCCCGAAGTAGCAATCTTTATTTCGCCGATCGTCTCCATTACCTCCGCCTTCCGTTCGACAGGTATTTGAATCTCGCCCAGTAATGCGCATAAAAGCTGCAATTTTATTCTCGACCCGTCGCTAGATCTGTACCTGGTTAAATGTTCAGCCTCCTGTCTGGCCTCCTCCAAAATCTCACTAATCGGATCTCTTTTTATTGCCATCTTTTACCCTCCTTTGATTTGAAATGATTATCTATCTTAAGAAATTAAATGTGTTCTGTCAACCCCACGAATTGAGTAGTATAAAATGACACCGAAAGGGTATTGGTTCTGTAATAAAAAATGACACCGAAATAAATCTGGTAAAATGAGATAATGGTCGATATTATTAGGAACTAATTTATCTCATTTTACTACTATGGATATGCAATCTCGCAACCAATATCTTAAAGAATTAAGGTCAGAATACTTAAAAACCAAGTTTAAGAAAGAAAAGGGTAAACTTTTAAATGAGGCTGAAAAGAGGACTGGTCTAGAAAGGAAGCATCTCATTAAAAAGCTTAAACCAAAAAGCAATCTTGATCGAAAGAAAGAAGACCGGAAAAAAAGGAGTAATTTATGATGGATATTTTAAGGTGGCTTTAATAAGGATCTGGGAAGTCCTGGATTATCCTTGTGGACAAAGACTAGAATCATCGCTGAGAGAAACTGACATTGTTGATAGATTAAGACGATTAAAAGAAATGGAATGTTCTGATGAAGTGGCCATAAAATTAAAGAAGGTTTGCGCCAAAACCATTGATGAGAAACTCAGACATCAAAAAGAAGTGATTCATCAATTGCAAAAGAAAGGCCAGCCAAGGTCAGCTTCTCTGCTGTTAAAGAAAATCCCTATTAAGATCCACGGAGAGCTGGATAATCAGCAAATAGGCAACATGCAGATAGATTACGTGGAGCACTGCGGTTCTTCAGCTGCCGGAGAATTTGTCCGTACCATTGATTCTACTTGCATCGCCTCTGGCTGGGAAGAATGGGAAGCAGTAATGGGTAGAGGTCAGTTCCCCACTAAAGAAGGCTTAGATAAAGCTAGATCTCGTTCTCCTTTTTCTTGGCAGGAAATTCATTCTGACAACGATAAGGGGTTTGTTAATGTCCATCTTGTTAAATACTCTGAGGAGACTGCTCTGAGATTCTCTCGGTCTAGACCTTTGCCATGTTGAGCAAAAGAATTGGTTCTCGGTCAGGAAGAGATTCGGCTATCTCAGATTTGATACTCTCAAAGAAAGAGATCTCTTACGGGATCTTTATCGCAATGAATTAAGGCTCTACAAGAATTTCTTCCTGCCCAGAATGAAGCTCAAAGAGAAAATCAGAGTAGGAGCCAGAGTCCATCGCCGATACTATCCGGCCAAGACTCCTTATCAGCATCTCATGGAATCAGATCAAGTCTCTGTGGCCAAAAAGAAAGAGTTAAAAGAGATCAATCTTTCTCTAAATCCTGCTCAATTGAAAAGAACTATTGAAGCTAAACTTGATAATCTTTACAAGGTTTATCAGCAAAAACAACAAAGGTCGGCTGAGGTCATTCCTTTCAAAAGATTAAAACCTCGTTTGGTGTCAAATTATATTACAGAACAAAAGCTGGTTCGGTGTCATCCTTAAATTACTTGACACGGGTTTTTATAAACAAAGAAATAAACAAAAAAACGGCTGTTGAGAACGCGGCTTTTTGATGAAAATTTTGATAATATTTTTACCGCTTGGCTCTCGTGCGATCAAGCTTGGTTAAAAGCTGTTTTCGCAGACGGACGGCCTGCGGCGTCACTTCCAGATATTCATCATCCTGCATTATTTCCAATCCCCTTTCCAGTGTCAATTCCAGCGGTCGAGTCAGCATAATTGCCTCATCGGAACTTTTGGAACGCATATTGGTCAGCTGCTTGCCTTTGGTGGGATTAACTTCAATGTCATCGCCCTTAGAAACATTGCCAATCACCATGCCTTCGTAAACTTCAAGATTCGCACCGATATAAAGCGCGCCCCGCTTCTGCAAATTATAAAGCGCGTAGCCCAAAGCTTTGCCATTAACCATTGAAGTCATAGAACCCAAATCATGCTTTTCAATTTCGCCCACATAGGGTTTAAAGCCAATTACCCGACTGCAAAGAATTCCTTCGCCTCTGGTGTCAACCACAAATTCGCCCCGATAACCCAATAGTCCTCTTGTGGGAATTTCAAAAATAATCCGGGTGTGCCCGTGTTCGGGCCCAATTTTCAAAATGACGCCTCTCCGTTTAGATAATTTTGAAATGACGGTACCGGCTAACTTGTCGGGCACGTCAATCGTCGCTTCCTCAAACGGTTCAAGTCTTTTACCATCCTCCTCTTTGATAATAACTTTGGGCTGGGAAACCTGCAGTTCAAAGCCCTCGCGTCTCATATTTTCGAGCAATATCGCGATATGCAGCTCGCCCCGGCCATAGACTTTATAATATTCGGACGAAGAAAAATCGATCTTCAAGCCAACATTGACTTCAAGTTCTTTTTGCAGCCGCTCTTTTATCTGGCGGCCGGTAACAAATTTTCCTTCTCGGCCGGCAAAAGGCGAATTGTTAACCAAAAAATTTAGAGAAATCGTCGGCTCGTCAATATTAATGGCCGGCAAAACTTCTTGCTTGGCATTGGCACAGATGGTTTCTCCGATATAGATATCGGGCAGGCCGGCAATCATCACAATGTCGCCGGCGCCGGCTTCTACTGTTTCCTGGCGCGCCAGCCCGCGGAAAGTAAAAAGTTTGGTTATTTTGCCTTTTCGCGTTTCGCCCGAAGTTTTTTTGACAAAAACATTCTGGCCGGCTTTGATTTGCCCTTCATAGATCCGGCCGATGGCCAGCCTCCCTAAAAAATTGTCGTATGCCAGGTTAAAGGGCTGCACTAACAATGGCAAATTAATTTTTTCTTGGCCCGAGGCTAACGGGACTTCTTTTAAAATGACGTCCAAAAGCGGTCGCAAATCTTTTGATTCGTCCGTCAATTTCATCTTGGCAATGCCCTGTTTGGCAATGGCATAAACGGTTGTAAAATCCAGCTGCTCGTTTGAGGCGCCCAAATCCATAAATAATTCCAGCACCATTTCCTGCGCCCATTTTGGCCGGCCGGCGGGCTTGTCAATTTTATTGATAACGACGATCGGTTTCAATCCCAGCTCCAGCGATTTTTTCAAAACGAATTTGGTTTGGGGCATCGGGCCTTCCTGCGCGTCAACCAGCAAAAGCACCGAATCAACGGAACGTAAAACCCGCTCAACTTCGGACCCAAAATCAGCGTGGCCGGGCGTATCCACGATATTGATTTTGGTATCTTTATAAATTATTGACGTGTTTTTTGAATAGATCGTAATGCCCCGCTCCTGTTCCAAAGCGTTTGAATCCATGCTGACGCCTGCTTCCGCCATGCCGGTCTGCTGCATGAGCGCATCGGTCAGCCGGGTTTTACCGTGATCAACGTGAGCAATAATGGCGATATTTCTGATTTCCATACCGGGTAGTAGAAATTTTGACATATTAATTATTATCTAAAGAAGTTTAATAAAACTGCGTTTTGCCTAGGTTATAAAAATATCCATTTCTTCTTAAACAAGAATAACCAGTTAAATCTTCACTACCCGGCATAATAAAACAAAAAGTCGCCCGTAAAACTTCCTGCCGCAAAATAGAGCGACTGTTAGCAACTATATATTAATACGAATTAAAATTTCTGTCAATCCGCGTATGGATTGAGATGCCAAGCGACCGGGGGCTAATGCGGTTCTCGCATGATACGCTCGGCCAATATCTCAAAAATTTTATTCCTCTGCCTCGCCCCTTTTTTAAGCCATAAATTTTCAGGCGGAATTTTTAAATATTCTGCCAAAAGGGTCCGGGCTCTGGCGTTGGCTTTGCCTTGAACCGGCCTCTCTCTAACTTTTATTTCAAAAGTATTTTCGTCACTCTGTACCACCTCTTCTTTTTGGCTGTTTGGAAAAACTTTAACTTTGATAAGCATATTTTTATCTTTTCCCCGTATCTATATCAATATCTAATTTTGTTGTTTCGCCGTTTTTTATGGTAACCGTGCGTTTTGGCGGCTGCCCGATTCCGCCCGGCGAAACTAAAACCTGATAGTCGTCTGGTGAAAGCCCCACGCCAAAATTTCCTTCTTTATCCAGATAATCTTGAAAAACAATAGTTTTGCCGTCTGATTCAAAAATCGTTACCTGGCGCGAAGTATAGGCATCGGGTGGCCCGGGGCAAGGCACGCCAGGACGCTCAACCGGGCAAAAAGGACCAATTGTTACTTTGATTTCTAGCACGCCTTTCGGCTCCCACTCAAAATCTCTGACACTTCCCGCCACCCAATACCAAATCCCCAAACCAACTGCCAAAAAACCGGCTGCCAAAAAAATTATAATTTTTTTATTAATCGCAAACATATAAATTCATTTTAAGCTGATTTCTGGCAGTTAGCAAATTTCTCGAATTGAGCCATCTAAAATCTAACTTTACCCCTATCGGTTGAGTCATATAAAATGTAACCGAAATTAATCATTAATTTTAAGGTTACATCTATGACCAACATGAGCAAAAAAGAGCTTTTAGACGAGGTTAAGCCAAGATACCTGAAAGCAGGCAAAAATGAGAAAAGTCAGATTTTAGATGAGTTCTGTTCAAATACCAGCTACAACCGTAAATACGCTATCCATATCCTGCAAGCCCGTTGCGATTATCATCGGGTTAAAAGAGAAGGCCGGAAGAAGCGAAAGAAAACATACGGATCAGCAACATTATCAGTGATAATTAAAATTTGGGAATTTCTGGAATATCCGTGCGGCTTAAGGCTTAAGCCCGTGCTTTCTTCCACAGCCGAAGCACTGGAGCGGTTTGAAGAAATTCAGCTTGATGAAAAGATTAAAAATGATTTGCAAAAGATCAGCCCAAGAACTTTAGACAGACGGCTTAAGCGTGAACGGCAGATAAGGCGGCTAAACCGAAACCGCGGCACGACCAGACACGGTTCATTGCTCAAGTCATCCATTCCGGTCAGAATTACCAATTGGGATACGAGAAAAGTCGGCTTCATGGAAATGGACACGGTCGCCCATAATGGCGGTGATCCGTCAGGCGAACACATATATTCGCTGGACGGAGTGGAAATCTATTCGGGCTGGTCTGAACAGATAGCAGTGATGGGGAGAAGCGAAGAAGGGGTTGTTGGAGCGATTGATCAGGTTGATGACGCCGTGCCGTTTAAAACCTTAGGATTTGATTCGGACGGCGGCAGCGAATTCATCAATTGGCACCTGGTCAGATATTGCGATAAGAACAAAGTATTATTCACCCGTTCTCGGCCGGACCGAAAAAACGATAACGCTTACGTGGAGCAGAAAAATTACACTCATATCAGGCAATGGCTGGGCTACGGCCGGTATGATACAATGGAGCAATTGAATCTGATTAACGATCTTTACCGAAATGAACTGCGGCTCTTCAATAACTTCTTTCGGCCGGTGATGAAGATATTATCAAAAGAAAAGATCAATAATTCCGTCTGCCACAAGAAATACGATCTGGCCAAGACCCCTTATCAGAGATTAATGGATTGCCCGCAAATAACCGATGTCAAGAAAAAAGAATTACAAACAATATACCTATCTTTGAACCCAGCGGATTTAAAACGAAAAATTGATCAAAAAATTAAGAAAATCAGGCAAAGAACAAAGTAAGAAATTAAATGTCTCAACCGGAAGGGTTACGGTTAGATTTTTAAATGACTAAATGCGACGCATATCCCATTTTAATCATCTCCCTTCCGAGCTAATGCTCGAGTCTGAAGGTTACTTTTTTCTGTTCTGCTACACTACCTCCTTTTATAGATGTATTTGAAGAACAACTACCAATACCATATGCACCAAACAGGCTTTATGTCAAGGAACTGTACAGGTTTTTGTCCACACGCAAAAAATCCCGCGGATGCGGGTTTTTTCGCTGTTTTCTCGCAAATTTACTGAATCACAGCTCATTGGGTAAAATACCAGGTTTCTGCTTTAAAGATGTTATTTTCTTTAATTATATCTATTTGCGTAATAGCGTTGCCGTCCGGCTTTTTTATTATTTCTCCGTTGCTGTAAAGTTTTACGTTTGCCGCCCAATGGTTGCCTAGATTTTGAACACTCAAAACTTGATAGCTGTCAAACTGGGTGTAATTTGTCTCAAGCGGTATATTTTCGCTTTGCATAAAATCCAAAGCATCGACCGTTAAAAAACTTTTTATCTCGGCAAAATTCTTTTTTGCAGCAATGTTTTTATATGCGTCAAGATAATTTTTGACAAATTGCTCTGGCGTTTGTTCGCTTTGCGGCGTCTGGGCAATCGGGCTGCCTGTTATTTTAAATGTTACCATTACTGCCTCAATTTTTGAAAAAACATCGGCTTCGTCAATCTGGCTGACAGCGCCGGCCGGATAATTGCCAATATTTCCTTCAAACAAATTCAAAGTTATTTCATAGCAGGTGTTATTTATAAAAGCGTGATAAATTTTATTTTTTGCCAGAGTACCGGCTGCCGCGCCGTTGGATTCACCGCTGAAAAATTCTAGGCCGCTGATTGTTTTATACGGACTTAAATTTATTATTTGCGTATTCCCTTCCTCTTGCGCCTGGCGGCAAGAAGCTTCTGAACTTTGCAGTTGCGCGGACACTGTCAAAAATCCGTCGTAATAATTTGTTCCCGGATACGAATTTTTCGGCAGGCTGATTGTAACAATATTATCTCCTTGCCCGACAAAAAATTCACTGACATTAAAACGCTGGCTTGCGCCTTGATTTAACGGATACTGCGGCGCATAAAAAATCTCAAACCCAAATTGCTGGTTTTTGTAATTTTTCCAGTCAGCCGAGATGCCTGATTTATAATTTATCTGGTTATTGGGCGGCTGCTGATTTGCCGGCTGCCTCAAAAATAAAAAATACAGCCCTCCAGCCGTTACAATTAAGACTGAAATAGTAAAAATAATTTTTTTTATCAATTTTTTAACGTTTTAACGAATAAAGAAAATATCCGATGGCAAAAATTGCGCCAAGTATCAGCAAAAAAAATATCCAGTTAAAAATTTTATCTGCCCTGCTTTGGGGCGCTTTTGCATCAAAAGGCAGGTCAAGTTTTTTGCAGATTTTTATTGCTGCGCCAACTTTTCTTTCCTCAATCATCAGCATCTCGGCCAGCCATTCGCCTCTGCCCTCGCTTATTTGGGGATAAAAACTTTGAGCAGGAATACCGTTTTTTTCAAGCTCTGCCCTTAAGGTATCCGCCTGTTTTTGGGTGTAGGATCCTAAAGCTACAAGTTTTATTTGTTTTTCTCCATTCATAAAAATTATGGGTTTGTTGAAGTAGCCAATGAAAAATTAATAAGCTCGGCCAGAGGGATAGTGGCTATGTCTTTCCATTTAAAACCCCTGCTCTCAAAAACTTCGGGGCTAGGAATGCCGTCTTTTGTGCCGTCGTCTGACAAATAATAGACGGTCGGGTCATCCGCTGTTTTAACTAATCTTGAATTGTAAACCTGAACTTGGGTGCCGATGTCCGCCCAGTTAAAAACTTCCTGATCCAGCCCGGCCGGCAATCTGATGCAGCCGTTGGAATATGGAGTATCAATTATTTTTCCCGAACGGGTGTAGGGCAGGCCGTGAAGAAAATAGCCGTTGTAAAATCGGAGGCTCCATGGCATAACCAAGCCGCTCAAGCCAGAAATATGGTCCGCATCTTTTAATAAAATTTTAAAATTACCGGTTGGCGTAGGCGTGGCTCTGGGATGGCCGGCGGCCACGATTTTTGAACTCTTGAGCAATTCACCGTTTTCAAAAAGAATGATGCTTTTAGTGGCCAGATTTATCCTGATGAGTTTATTTGAACTTTGTCCGACCAATGCCTGCAAAATGCTGGAAAAATAACTGCCGAAAGTTATTTCTTGAGCAGAAAGATAAAAAATATAAAACTCAAAAACGCCCAAAAATACGGCCGAGGCCAAAACCAAAAATAAAATCCTTTTTTTCATTTTTTTGTTTAATAATTAAGTCTAATTTTCTGCGCTAAAAAATTGCACGCGCGATGAGTCTTTGTTTCCATTTTACTGCTGTCTTTGCTTAAAGGCAATCCTTCCTTTCGCTCTGTTTAGGGTAAACTAGCTCAGGATAAATAAAAACCCGTCCGCAAATATGCGAACGGGCCTTGAATCATTTTGAATGGGCTAAGATTCTTGATTGACCGGGTTTCGTAATACGCCACTTGGAAAGCTTTAATTCTTTTGCCCTATCTTTGGCTTCCTTTATCCTGCCTTCAACTGGATAAATTGCATCGCGCGTGCGAATCATAAACAAGTTTCCACCAGGCATTTCCCTCACCTCCTTTGGTCGTCCGTAGCTTTAAGCGAAGGAGACCTTTAAAGAACTACTTTAATTTTTTTATCCCAATCTTAATTTTCCCCAGTTCTAAATCAATGTCTTTTTCCAGGTCAAAATTTATTTTTCCTCCGACGGTTAGCTCCTGCGATAAAGTCTCTTTTTTAATAAATTCGCTCCATTTTTCTGCGATTTTTTGGAAATTAGGAAATTTAGAAACTAAGAAATTGAGCAAAATAGTATCTTTTCTAGTCAATCCCGCCTGCCTGCGCATATCCTGAATTTGGCGCACAAGATCCCTTATCATTCCCTCTTCTTTCAGCTCTTTTGTAATTTTTTTATCAAGCTTAATTTCGTTTTTTAACTCCGGATTAAATTTAATTTCTTTCACATTAACCTCATCCAATATTAATTTCAATAGTTCTTTATCATTTTTGATTTTTGATTCTTGATTCTTGATTTCGAGCGTAGCGAGTGGCTGGCGAACTTTTATCCCTGCGGCGGCTCTTTCTGCCAGCGCCAAAGCGACAATTTGCCGCGTAACCGCCATTTTTTCTTCCAAATTTTTATTAATCAATTTTTTGTCTGGCGCCGGCCAGTCGCAAAGATGAACCGATTCTGGCATCCGCGGTTTTTTAAGATTTAAATAAATTTCTTCCGAAATAAAAGGAATAAATGGCGCGGCCAGTTTTGATAAATTCAGCAAAATATAATATAAGGTCTGGGCGGCTTCGTCTTTTTCTTTTTCTGATTCTGGCTTTTGGAATCTCCGGCGCGAACGGCGAACATACCAGTTGGATAAGTCGTCAATAAATTTTTCAAAAGCTCTGGCCGGCCCGACAACATCATAATGTTGCAAACCATTCATCATCTGCCTGGATAAAGAATTTAGCGAAGAAACAATCCATTTGTCTAAAATATTTTTTGGCCCGAATTTTTTAGCCGGTTTAAAATTTTTATCAGTATAAGTTTGGAAAAATATAAAAGTGTTATAAAACGTGCCAAAAAACCGGTTAAATTTATCTTTGACATCCTTTAAGTCAAATCTTTTTGGCTCGCCGGCTTGATTGATTGTGTAAAGATACCAGCGCACGCAATCAGCTCCGAATTGATTTATCACATCCAGGGGCATCACCATATTGCCTTTTGATTTGCTCATTTTCTGGCCTTTGACGTCCAAAACATGACCAAGCGAAATCACGTTTTTATAAGCCGGACCTTTGCCCAATAAAGTTGAAATTGCCAAAAGAGTGTAGAACCAGCCGCGCGTCTGGTCAACTGCTTCGCAAATAAAATCCGCCGGGAACGCCTCTTCCTCGTCTATTTTATCTTTGTCTTCAAAAGGATAGTGCCATTGAGCATATGGCATAGAACCGGAATCAAACCAAGCGTCAATCACGACAGGCACCCGCTTCATATGTCCTGAGCACTTATCGCAGGGAAATTCTATTTGGTCAATATGGGGCCGGTGCAAGTCTTTTAATTTTTTGGGCAGTTCTTTTGCGCTGCCGATCACTTTTATTTCTCCGCATTTTTCGCATTCCCAGACCGGCAAAGGAGTGCCCCAGAATCTTTCCCGAGATAAATTCCAATCCTTGACTTCTCTTAACCATTCGCCGAATCTCCCTTCTTTTAAATACGCCGGTTCCCAGGTTATCTGACTGTTATTTTGCAAAAGCTCTTGGCGAACAGCCGTCATTTTAATAAACCAGGAATTTTTGGCGTAATAAAGCAGAGGCGTATCACATCTCCAGCAAAAAGGATAATCATGCTCATACATTTCTTCTTTATATAAAAGCTTGCGTTTTTTTAAATCGGCTTTGATGTCCAAATCTGCGTCTTTGACAAATTTTCCTTCGCCCGGAATACCCAGTCCCTTTTTGACTTTACCGTCAAGCTCAACGCTCATGACCTGAGGCAAATTTTCTTTTTGCCCGAGTTCCATATCTTCAATTCCAAAAGATGGCGCGATATGCACAATTCCCGTGCCTTCGCCAACCGAAACAAAATCGGCCGCCACCACTTTATAGCCGGGCTTATCCAGTTTCATCTGATAAAGCGGCTCATATTCCCGGCCGAGCAGCGCCCCGCCCAAAAATTCTGATTCAATTTCATAAGGTTCTTCAAAAACACTTAATCGGTCTTTGGCTAAAATATATTTTTCCTGGCCCGATTTTATTTTTGCATAAGTTATATTCTCGCCAACCGCAATGGCTGTGTTAGCCGGCAAAGTCCATGGGGTAGTCGTCCAGACTAAAAAATATAAAGATGATTCTGCTTTAATCGGCAGTTTAAAATAAATTGAAGGTTCTTTTATTTTTTCGTAGCCAAGCGCCACTTCGTGAGAAGAAAGCGATGTGCCGCATCTGGGGCAATAAGGCACGACTTTTGTGCCTTTATATAGAAGATCCTTAGACCAAATTTGCTTTAAAATGTGCCAGACGCTTTCAATATAATCATTCTCGTAAGTAACATAGGCGTTTTTCATATCAAGCCAAAAAGCTATCCGAGTCGTCATTTTTTCCCATTCTGATTTATAACGCCAGACAGATTCTTTGCATTTTTTATTAAATTTTTCAATGCCGTATTTTTCTATATCTTTTTTACTTTTTAAACCCAGTTCTTTTTCAACCTGAATTTCCACCGGCAGGCCGTGAGTGTCCCAGCCGGCTTTACGCTCAACAAAAAAACCCTGCATTGTTTTGAAGCGCAAAATTATGTCTTTAAAAGCTCTCGCTTCAACATGATGGATGCCCGGCTGGCCATTGGCTGTTGGCGGACCTTCAAAGAAAATAAAACGAGGCCCTTTCTTTGTTTTGGCCAGGCTTTTGGCAAATATCTTTTTCTTATCCCAAAATTTAAGGATTTTTTGTTCGATTTGCGGTAAATCCATGCTTTTTTATCATAGCCGAAATTGGCTAAAAAGTCAAAAAAATGGTAGAATAAAAACCATAAGCCCTCGAATTTATTCTTCGAGCGAAACCCAGCCGCAGTTTTTTCAAAAAAACTGCGGCTGGGCGAAGTCGAGAAGTTATTCTTTGTTCTTATAGAATAGTTCTCGACGCGCTCTGGCTACGCCAGATCTTGTTCGAACAATAATATTTTAATGAAAGAATCCTATCTTTATCAAAAATTAGACGCCAAAAAAGTCCGCTGCCAGACCTGCGCTCATAATTGTCTCATCTTGCCCGGCAAGCGGGGCATTTGCGGCGTCAGAGAAAATATTGATGGTAAACTTTATTCTTTGGTTTACGGCAAAGCAATTGCCGAACATCTTGATCCCATTGAGAAAAAACCATTTTTCCATTTTTTGCCGGGCACTTATTCGCTCTCCGTGGCGACAATTGGTTGCAATTTAAATTGCGGGAACTGTCAGAACTGGGATATCTCTCAAGCCAGCAAAGACCCAAAAATTACCAGCCAGCAAATCGAGCAAATGGGTTTTAATTTGCCGCCTGAAAAAATCGTCCAAGATGCTCTTTCACAAAAAGCACCCAGTATTTCCTATACCTACACAGAGCCGACCATATTTTTGGAATACGCGCTTGACACAATGAAGCTGGCTAAAGAAAAAGGGCTAAAAAATTGCTGGATAACCAACGGCTTTATGAGTGAAAAAACGCTTAAGCTAATTGCGCCTTATCTGGATGCGGCCAATGTTGATTTAAAATCTTTCGATGACGAGTTTTATCGTAAAAATTGCGGGGCAAGGTTGCAGCCGATTTTGGATTCGCTAAAATTAATGAAAAAAGTGAATATTTGGGTTGAAGTGACGACACTGGTAATTCCTACTCTAAGCGATTCAGAAAAAATATTTAAAAAAATCGCCGAATTTATTTATAATGAACTTGGTGCCGAAACTCCTTGGCATGTCACTCAATTTTCGGGCGTCATTTCTTACAAGCTCCAGCATTTGCCAGAAACGCCTCTAAAAACCTTAGAAAAAGCTTGCCAAATCGGGCTTGATGAAGGCCTTAAATATGTTTATTCGGGCAACGTCCCCGGCTTGGCGTCAGAAGACACTTATTGCCCGAAGTGCCGCACCAAGAACATTGACCGTCACGGCTATCAAATTGAGAGATATGATAAAAACGGCAAATGTTATAAATGCGGGGAAGATTTAAATTTAATATTTTATTAGCTATGGAGTATTCGGTATATATTACTTATAAATGCAATCTGCGGTGTTCTTTTTGTTATGTCAAGAAAAAAATATCTCTATACGATACCCCAACCTTAACCGATGAACATATAGAACAAATAATAAAATATATTTCAACAAATAAAAATGGGCAGAAAGATCGGGTAATGTTTTTTGGTGGGGAACCGTTAATTGATTATGAGATTATAAAAAAATTTATAAATAAGAGTGGAGGTCTTAATCTATCATATGGTATCTATACCAATGGTCTTTTATTGAATAGCGTTCCTTTAGATTTCCTAAAATTATTAGATATTTTTTTAATATCTATCGACGGAGATAAAAAAGCGCATGAAAAATATCGAGGTCAAACATATAAAAAAATAGTGGGCAATATAAAAAAAATTAAACCTAAATTAGATAGCCTCATAATTGGCAGGGTCACCGTAACAGAGGAAACAAATATCTATAAATCCGTAAAAAGTCTTATTAACGATGTGGATGCTGTCCATTGGCGATCGTTAACAAACCGCAGTTTAATGATGCAGAGAAATTTATAAATAATTATCGAACAGATATAAAAGAATTATTTGATTTCTGGCTATTCAATTTTAAAAGAGATAAATTATTAAATATCATTCCCTTCCAAGCAATAATAGCATCTTTAATATTTAATTATCCTAAAAATAATTGGTCTTTCAGATGCGGTACCGGCAGCGAACTTCAGACAATAGATATCGACGGGAATATTTACTATTGCGATGAATATGTAGGCAATAAA
>PEYL01000042.1:31340-35660 GCA_002774415.1 Candidatus Portnoybacteria bacterium CG08_land_8_20_14_0_20_40_83
TGTTAATCAAATCAGAAACTATTGTAATTTAAATAAATATTTAATAGAAATAATTTCAAAAAAAATCAATGAGATTAAAAATATTTTTAGTAATAGAAAATATACTTTAAAAAATTTCTATAATATTCCCGATTGTACAGAAGAAATACCTTAAAACAAAAACGAGGAATCCTCTAAATGCTGGATTTTAGATTTAATTTTAAAATAATTTATGAGTCCACACTGTCAGTTGGCAAAAAATGCAGTCAAAAATTATTTAGAAACCGGCCAAGTAATTTCACCGCCAAAAGATTTGCCTGAAAATTTTTATAAACAAAAATCTGGCGTTTTTGTGACGATAGAAAAAGACAAGGAATTACGTAGCTGTATAGGAACATACCTGCCAACCAAAGAAAATATCGCGCAGGAAATTATTTCCAATGCCATTGCCGCCGCAACTCAAGATTATAGATTTACGCCAATAGCTCCAGAAGAACTAAATAATTTAAGTTTTACCGTCTCTATTCTCTCCGAACCAGAGCCGATAGAAAATTTTAATAAATTAGACCTCAAAAAATATGGCCTTATCGTCAAATGCATTGATCCGCCTCAAAAATGCGGCTTGCTTTTGCCAGATATTGAAGGCGTTGATAGCGCCGAACAACAATTTTCAATTTGCTGCGCCAAAGGAGGAATTAATCCTGAAAAAGACACTGTTGCGCTTTTTAGATTTAAAGTTGAAAAATATAAATAAAATCATGATTTGTTTTGCTTCTATTTGCCCTCACCCACCAATCATTATTCCGACTATTGGCGGATCGGAACTGCCAAAAGTTAAAAAAACTATTGAGGCAATGAGAAAATTAGCCGGTGTTTTTGCCGCTGCCAAGCCCGAAACTGTTATCATCGTCTCCCCACACGGTCCGGTTCAAACGGACAAGATGACAATCACTATTTCAGAAAATCTTTCGGGAAACTTCGGGCAGTTTGGCGATTTTGAAACGCAAATGAATTTTAAAAATGACCCTGTACTGACAAAAGAAATAAAAAAATCCGCCCAGATAGCGGGAATTCCGGTTGATTTGATTGATTTACCGCAGCTGGATCACGGGGCACTCGTCCCTCTTTGTTTTCTGACAAAAAATTATCCGCAAGTAAAATTGACGCCAATTGCCTTTTCTTTCTTAGATTATCAAACTCATTTCAAATTCGGACAAATTCTCAGCAAGCTATTGGCTACGAGCGATAAGCGATTTGCCATAATCGCTTCCGGCGACTTATCTCATCGCGTCACACCTGATGCGCCAGCCGGCTTTTCCCCGAGGGGAAAAGAATTTGATGAAAAATTGGTCGAGCTTTTAAAAACCGGCAATGTTCAAGGAATTTTAAATTTAGACAAAGACTTGATTGAAGAAGCCGGCGAATGCGGCCTGCGCTCAATTATTATACTGCTGGGCGTTTTGGATGGTTGTCAATTGTCAAATGCTAATTGTCAACTGTTATCATATGAGGCGCCATTTGGCGTTGGATATCTGGTGGCTAAATATTCACTATAAAAAAGAAAAATCAAAAAAGCGCCACAATTAGGTTGTGACGTTTTTTTATTTTCCGGGTGAGCATTTCTGTGTAATGTCCGTCGTAGGCGGACTTTATGCTTTCTGGGTACTACATTTTCTCCGGCGCAGAAATCCCCATTAGTTCCAGCGTGTTTTTCAAAACAATTCTTGTTGCTTCAACAAGGCTCAAGCGCGCTTGGGTTAAATCCGGATTTTTTTCATCAATCACCCGGCACTCTTCATAGAACTTATGAAAACTTCTCACCAAATCCAGCGCAAATTGCGGCAAACGCTGAACCTGATAATCGCCAGCTGTATCTTCAATAATTTCAGGCAGACGGATTAATTGTTTTATCAAATCTAATTCTGCCGCTTCTTTTAAGAGTTTTAATTTATCCGTGTCATCCGGGTGCAATCCGTGTATCGGTGTCGCTTTTTTCAAAATGCCTGATATTCTTGCATAAGCGTATTGAACGTAGTACACTGGATTTTTTTCTGACTGCTCGCGCGCCAGGTCAAGATTAAAATCCATGTGCGTGTCTGCGCTGTACATCAAAAAGAAAAATCTGGCCACGTCCAGAGGAATTTCATCTAGCAGTTCGTCAAGAGTAATATAGGTGCCGGCTCGCTTGGACATTTTGATTTCCTGGCCTCCTTGAAATAGCCGTACCAACTGCATGATGATGATTTCCAGTTCGCCCGGCATGCCAAGCGCTTTTTTGGCGGCCTGCAGGCGAGCCACATAGCCGTGATGGTCCGCGCCCCAGATATCAACGACTCTATCAAATTTTCTTTCAATGAACTTATCATAATGATAAGCAATGTCAGATAATATGTAGGTGGCTTCGCCGCTGTGCTCATTTTTATCGGAAGTTATCAATACCCTGTCTTTATCATCGCCAAATTCAGATGATTTAAACCAGAGCGCTCCTTCTTTTTCATAAGTCAAACTCTTTTCTTTTAAAAGTTCCAGCATTTTTTCATTTGGCTTGCCCTTCAGTTTTCTTTCCGAAAACCATTCATCAAATTTTATTTTCATTTTCGCAACTGTCGGCTTAATCATTTTTTCCGTAATATAATCGGCCGCTTTTTCTCCCACTTTTTTTGGATCTTTTGATTTTAAAAAACCGGTAAATTTTTTACGCAGCTGCTGGATATATTCGCCTTTATACTGCGCTTTTTCGTCGCCCAAAATTGAATGACCCAAAACCTCAACTTGATAGCCGGCGTCATTGATAAAATATTCCCGTTGCACCGTAAAATCCGCTTTGGCCAAAATCTTAGCCAGTGTATCGCCAAAAAATCCACCTCTCCCATTACCCAAAGTTAAAGGCCCAGTCGGATTGGCCGAAATAAATTCAACCTGGATTTTTTTGCCTTGGCCGATTTCTGATTTGCCATAATCCTCTCCGTCTTTCAAAATCTGGCCGACTTCTTTTTGCAAAAATTCTTTTGAGAGGAAAAAATTAACAAATCCGGGCGGCGCAACTTCAGTCTTTTCTAAAATACCGCCTTTGATTTTTGATATTTGATTTTTGATATTTTCTGCCATCTCCATCGGATTTTTTCCTTCTTTTTTTGCCAATTTCAAAGCCGCGTTTGTCGAATAATCGCCAAAGTTCGCATTTTCCGTCTTTTTTATTTCCGCATCCAGAATATTTAAGATTTTCTTGATTTCATCACGAAGCATATTCTTATCTTTGTCATTCCGGGCCTGACCCGGAATCTGGATCCTGAATCAAGTTCAAAATGACACTAATATGAATTTCTATCTTCAGTTTATCGCAAAAAAGTGCTAAAGTAAACTTGGTATGCCCGAATTAGCTTTCAACAAAAAAACTTTATACGACTATAAAGTTCTGGAAAAATACGAGGCGGGTTTGGTTTTGACCGGACACGAAGTCAAATCAGCCAAAAAAGGGCATTTAAGCCTTCAGGGCAGCTATGTGGTAATCCGCGGCGAGGAAGCCTGGCTTTTAAACTCCTCTATTTCCCCTTTTCAGCCCAAGAACGCGCCTCCCGATTATGACCCTTTGCGCACTAAAAAACTGCTCCTGCACAAACACGAAATAGCGTCTTTGATAGGCAAAACCCACCAGAAAGGCTTGACTTTAGTGCCCCTTCGTGTGTATACTAAAAAGGCTAAAGTGAAGCTTGAATTTGCTTTGGCCAGAGGGAAACGCAAGGCAGATAAACGGGAAAAAATCATAAAGCGGGAGACAAAAAGAGATATAGATAGAGCATTAAGGCAGAAATACTAAATCCGAAATCATAAATTCTAAATAAATCATAAATTCAAAATTATAAATTCAAAACAAATTGTTTAGGATTTAGAGACTGTGATTTAGAGTTTTTTGCGAAGCAAACTGGGGATGATAGGCCTCGATAGAAGCTCATTTCAAAATATGCGATTTGAGTTTTCTAAAATCTCATTAAACTTTTAGGAAAAGAATAAGTGCCAACTTATTTGAAAAACAACCTGCTTTAGCTTTTGCTTAAAGCACATCTGTTTTGCTGATGCTCGATAGGCAAAAACAGGTGTCAAATTATCGAGCTGGGTAATAGCTTTTTCGGGAGATATTGCCGACAAAAACCGAATGCGGATTGAAAATATTTTTTTCGGTTTAAGTTTTCATTCCAAAGGCATTAACCGAAACATAATCGTAGAAATATTTTGAAAAAAGCATTCTACACGCGAGTTCAATTCTCGCCATCTCCACTCGATTCGCTCCTCGATAAAATCTCGGAGCTCACTCGTGGCAAGCCACTCTGAAACAATACTCGT
>PEYL01000059.1 GCA_002774415.1 Candidatus Portnoybacteria bacterium CG08_land_8_20_14_0_20_40_83
GGGGCTGCTGCCTTAATTGTAAATATTGTTGGCGAGAGTATTCGTAAATTTTGTCAGGTGGCAGGAGTCCTGGAGAAAAAAGCAAAAGATTATATTATTGCTTTGGAGGCCAATGTCTCTTGCCCTAATGTCAGTAATGGCCTGGTTTTCGGTAGCAATGCCAAATTACTTTTTAAACTGGTTAAGGCGGTTAAGTCAGAAGTTAGCTTGCCTTTAATTATCAAGCTGACTCCAAATGTGATAGATATTGGTTTAATCGCCAGAGCAGTGGAGGATGGCGGGGCTGACGCGCTTTCGTTAATTAATACGGTGAAATCGCGGGCTTACATTCATTCGGGTCCAGACGTTGGCCAATGGATTGAGGGCGGTCTTTCTGGGCCGGTGATAAAGCCAATTGCCCTGCAAAAAGTTTGGGAAGTCTCGCAGGCAGTGAATTTGCCGCTGATTGGGATGGGCGGGATTAGCAACACCCAAGACGCACTTGATTTTCTAAGAATAGAAAAGGTTAAAGCCATTGCTGTTGGGACAGCTACTTTTCGCGACCCGTCTACGATGGAAAAAATTATTGCCGGACTTGGCAAATATCTGGAAGAAAAAGGTTATAAAAACATTGAGGAGTTTAAGAAAAAGGAGGTGCGAAAATGAAACTTTGTAGTGCTTGTTTGTTAGGGATTCGGTGCAGATATGATGGTAAGATTTTAGGGACAAAGGAAGAGGTGTTAGAACTTTTAAAAAAAGAAATTTTGATTCCAGTTTGTCCAGAGCAACTGGGAGGGTTGCCAACGCCTCGCGAAGCAGCAGAAACAACAGGCGACGGCAATAATGTTCTGAAAGGCAGGGAAAAAGTAATAACAAAAAACTGTCAAGACATCACCTTTAATTTTATCCGCGGGGCAGAGGAGGTTTTGAGAATTGTCCAATTGTTAGGTATCAGAGAAGCGATTATGAAGCAAAAAAGTCCTTCCTGCGGCTGCGACAAAATCCCTGACGGAACTTTTTCTGGCAAGATTGTAAAAGGCGATGGAGTAACAACAGCACTTTTGAGAAAGAACGGAATAAAGATTATTTCTGAGGAAGAATTATACTAATAATAATTTAAAAAAGGAGGAAAATAGATGGCGAAGCTACGAATGACAATTAAACATCAATTGTCTCAAGAGGAGGCCTTGAAGCGAGTCAGGAATCTTTTTTCGGAATTAAGGGTGCAGTTTGCTGATAAGATTATTAATCTCAAAGAGGAATGGAATGAAAATAAGGATAAATTTAGTTTTTCTGTTTCAGGGTTTTCAGTTTCAGGAGAACTTAAAGTAGGACCAACGCAAGTGGAAATTTCTGGCAACTTACCATTTGTTGTTTCATTCTTTAGAGGTAAGATTGAATCAGTTATCAAAGAGCGAGCAGAAATTTTGCTCGCTTAGATAAATTTTAAAGGGCCAAATAATTCAAGTCGGCCCTTTTTTCTTGACATAAAATTAGTGGGTTGGTATTGTTTGATAATCAAAAGCGAAAGGAGGGCAAGAAAATGGGTCTTTTAAAAATAATAAAGATGATGCGAGAGGGAAAGAAAAGCCAAGAGGAGAGGTTTTATGAGTTAGCAGAGAAATATGGTTTGTACAGAAAGGTAACATTACACGAAGCCCTTAACTTAGGAGGTTATTCAGGATACACGCTTTATATGGTTGTCAAAAACAAGGGCGAGATACCACCGTCTCTTCCTGAAGGATTCGTTGAAGAGTTGATGGATTTACTGTATGAAGGCATAGATAGAAAAAAATACCAACTTAACTTTGAGATAAGTTCTACGCCAAAAACGCTCGAAGATATAGAAACGGTCAGAAGAGTGTGGGCAATGGTGTGTGACGCTAACAGCGATTAAACAATGGCATTGAGTCTGGATGATGCCGTCTCTATTTTTTGGGTCCCTACGCAGACGCGTTGGGACCTTTTTCTTGTCTTTTTTTGACAGGCATAATATAATTAGAGAAAGAAATGACAGAGAATTTGGAAAAACAAATAGGAAATCTTAAAGGCCGGGTCCAAAAGATCACGGACTGGCTTTGATTTACCTTCCAAAGAGGTTAAAATTAGAGGGCTAGAAAAACTAATGAGCCAGCCTGATTTCTGGAAAAACCAGGAGCAGGCGAAAGAAGTTTCGCGGGAGCTTAATGCGCTGAAAGATGAGGCCGAAAAATGGGAAATGATAAAAAAAGAATTGGCAGATTTGGAGGAAATGTTGGAGTTGCCCGAGGTAGAAAAATCTGGAAAAAAATCTCCCCCACCCCCTCTTTTACAAAGAGGGGAGACAGATTTGGAAAAAGATTTGGAAAAAAAATATTTGGAACTTGAAAAATTAATTTCCAAAGAAGAATTAAAAACCTTTCTATCGGGAAAATACGATTCAAACAATGCTCTTTTGTCAATTTATTCGGGCGCCGGCGGAACCGAAGCGCAAGATTGGGCGCAGATGCTTTTGCGGATGTATACGCGCTACGGCCAGTCGCACGGCTTTGAGACAAAAGTTTTGCATGTTCACGAAGGCCAAGAAGCCGGCATAAAAAATGCGACGATTGAATTTAGGGGGCCGTATGCTTATGGATATTTAAAAGGTGAAGCAGGAGTTCATAGATTAGTTCGCCTTTCACCTTTTAATGCCAATAATCTGCGCCATACCTCATTTGCTTTAGTTGAAGTTTTGCCCGAATTTGAAAAGCTAACTGAAATAAAAATAGACCCCAAGGATTTGCGGATTGACACTTTTCGCTCTTCCGGGCCGGGCGGGCAAAATGTCAATAAAGTTGAAACAGCAGTTCGTATAACTCATGACCCAACAGGCATCGCCGTCGCCGCCCAAAGTGAACGTTCCCAGTCGATGAACAAAGAGAAGGCGATGAGCATACTTTACAGCAAGCTTTTCGCGCTGGAACTTAAAAAACAAGAAAAAGAAACTCAGAAGATTAGAAGCGAAAAAAAAATTTCAGAAGGCACGGCCGAATGGGGAGCGCAAATTCGTTCATATGTCTTGCATCCTTACAAAATGGTGAAAGACCATAGAACTGAGGTTGAAAGCCGTCAGCCAGAGAAAATTTTAGATGGAGAACTGGATGAGTTTGTGGAAGCGGAAATTAAAATGAAATAAATTTTGCCGCCATTTGGCAACAAAAGATCGCCTTTATCCAAAGGCGTCAAGGGGTTACTTTTTCTGCCCAGATATAGTAACCAAAAAGCTCTCGCCACGCTCAAAAATAAAGAAAATCGGAT